>DVHY01000054.1 GCA_018711755.1 Candidatus Limivicinus faecipullorum
CAACAATGGTGCATACACCACCGGCACTGCCATTACAATAGAAAATGCATACAATGGCACCCCCAGTGGTTACCCTCAAATTACCAGCATTAACATCAGCGGCGGCACCATGACCAGCGAAAAGGCTGATGCCATCCTGTACCTGGACCGTAATACCGCTCCTGACACTCACGACAGCTTCATCAGCGGTGGTATATTCAGCAGCGTTCCCAAAGAGGAACTGCTCTCTGGAGGCAACACCGTCATCAGTGCAGGAGAGCTTTATGCCGTAGGCTCTGAGGACAACATGGCCTCCGTCAACGCCCTTATGGACAACGCCGGAGACAATACCATTACTGTCTACAGCGCCCCCGACGGCATCACCGCTCCCGAGGGCAGCACTGTTGTCAACAAGACCGGCGACACTATTGTCGTCAACGGCCAGGAACTGAAGTCCGGTGAATCCATGACTGTCCCCTTCAGCACTGTTCAGCCTGTTCAGGGCGACTACTACATCCTTGAAGGCAAGGACCAGACCTGGACCAAGGGCTCCAATGAAGAACTGAGCTTCAAGCTCAATTCCGGCAAACTTATTAAAGTCCTTATTGACGGCGAGGAAGTGGAGTTTGAAATTACCGAGGACGGCATTGTCACCATCGCCCCCGAGGTTCTGGAAGCTCTTGAGCCCGGCGTTCACACCATCACCTTCGTGTACGTGGACGGCGGCATTTCCACCAACATCGTCATAGAGGCCTGATTACCTTTTACTTAGCTCTGCGTCCTTTGGCGCAGTCACGATCGGAGCCTTTCGGCTCTGTGGCATACAGGGCCGCCCCGCTTTCCTGGGGCGGCCTTTTTGGAGAGTGATTTATTTGAGAAAAACTGTTTTGCTTATTCTCCTTGCGGCGCTCCTGCTTGGCGGCTGCGCCGAGGAGGCTCAGCCTGTGGAAAGCTCCCAGCCTGATATATTTTATTCCGACCAGACCGCCATAGCCTTTCTTGATGGCTACTGGACCAATGGCCTTGGGGAATATCTCACAGCCGCCCCTGGCGACGGCGGGCTCATCCGCTGGGAGACCAACATTCCTCTCCCATCCTGTGAGCTCTACGTTTTGAAGGAGGGCGTGCTCACCGGCGGCAGCGGCAGCTCAGGCAGTGTAGAAGAGCTTCGGCTGCTCCGTTTTGAAAAGCTGGATGAGAACAGCATAAGCATTGAAAACCTCAACAGTGGGGAAAGCTCCACCTTTATCCGGGACAGTCTTGAGCCTGACCCTGAGCGTCTGGATAACGACTATGTCTTCTGGACCATGAACCGTGCGTCGGTCTATCTCCAGGGCATGTGGATGGACGAAAACGGCAGTTACTTTGTCCTTTCTGTGGATGAAAACGGCGCCGTCTCCTGGAACTCCGACCTGTCCGTCCCCGACTGCGACTACATTGATTTTTATGACGGTCAGCTCTGCGCCGTCACCTTGGATGACCAGGGCGGCAGGACCTTCGTTCCTGCCCTCACCTTTGACATTCAGGATAAAAACAGCGTCCTTGTCCTCTGTCACAGTACAGGCCTGAGCAGCTGCTTCCAGCGCCTCAGCAGCGAGCTGGACTCCCAGCTGCTGGACAGCCGCTATATCTTTGCCAATCCCCAGCGGGCTTTTATCTTTCTGGAGGGCCTGTGGCTGGATGGCAAGGGCAACTACTTCTCCGTGGAAAACAAGGGCGGCAACCTGCGCTGGAACACGAATCTCTCCCTGCCCGCTTACCAGTCCTATACCTTTTCCCAAGGCTCCATGGTGGGTGTAAACACTGATGCTCAGGGTCAAGAAAAGATTGAGCCCATATATGACTTCACCGTCATATCTCAGGATGAGCTGGAAATAAGCATATCCGGGACGGATGACGTATATCTCATGCAGCGTCAGAAATAAGGGGGCTCTCATTATGTACAGCTTTGAAAACGAATCTCCAAAGTGGCTGCCCGGCCGGGAGCCGGAGGCTCTGCGCCGGCGCCTTGAAGACCTCTTCCGGCAGCTGGACTCCCGCTTCGGCGGCAAGTGCATAATCTGGGAGCAGTGGGACCATAAGGCCTGGGACTCTGAGGCCGTCTCCCTCTGCCGGGAGCTGGGCTATTCCCGGGGCGCCGCCTTTCTCACCGCATATGGCTACAGCATTTTGGACGGGGCCCGGTTCATTCCGGCCGCCCCATCCTCTCCGCCTTCGGCAGAAGCCCTTGAGGCCCACCACAGCCTCCCCTGCAAAGAGCTCCCTGCCTCCGCCCGGAGACCTGTCCCGGAGCAAACCGCCGTCCCGGCGGCCCCCGTCTCGGAACCTTCGGCTCTCGGAGCTCCGGCCCCTCAGTTCTCCGCCGCCTCGGAACGCTCCTCTGTCCCTGCATCCTCCGCCTCCAAAGTTCCGGCCCCCAGAGCCCCGGCTCCTCAGTCTTCCACCGCTTCGGAGCGAATCTCCGTCTCGAACCTGGGTGAGGATTCCTCTCTCTTCTATACCGGCTCCGTCACCGCCATCCTCCCCTATAACAACAGCGGTTTTGTCCGCCGGGACCTCGGCGGCGACTACTATTTCAACATCAGGGACTTTGCCCACCATGTGGAGCTCCGGCCCGGCTTGAAGGTTCGCTTCCGTCTTGAGCGGCGCATGGACCACAAGCACCATCGGATGCGCCTCAATGCCGTGGAACTGTCCGTCATCGCCTTGGACCCCCAGCAGCAGGATGCGGACGGCCGGCAGATACATCACGGACCGCAAACAATAAAAACCCCGGAAGACTGATGAGAGTCTTCCGGGGCTTTTTCTCTTCCGTTTTTCTCAGCTGCTCAGGCCCTCCCTGGCGGCAGCCTTTATCTTGCCGTATTCCTCTTCCACTATATTTTCCATTTCCTCCCATCTGCTCTCCATGTCCTCCGCCAGCTTGAACTGGGTCCGGCAGCGGTCCAGATTGTGCTTTTCCCTGTCGGTGGAGAAGTATTTGTCCCCCATCAGATAGTCGGTGAGGAAGCGGATGCCGCACTCCATGGTCATCGTATAGGCCCCCTGGGTCAGAGCCCTCACCTCCGCCTCGCTGAGGCTGGGGCAGGCCTCCAGGAAGCCCCTGGTAAAGGCCCGGAAGTAATCCAGATTCAGTCTCACATTGCTCAGCTCCACCTCGTCCTCGGCGGCGGTGGAGGCGCCGAAGCGGATGGCGTCACCGAAATCGTGGGCGGAGAGGCCGGGCATCACCGTGTCCAGGTCTATCACGCACAGGGCCTTCCTGGTATCCTTGTCCAGAAGCACATTGTTTATCTTGGTGTCGTTGTGGGTGGCCCTGACCGGCAGCTTTCCCTCCTGCCTCAGCTTCTGGAGCCGGCAGGCCCGCTCTTCCCGCTCCAGGGCAAAGTCCACCTCTTTGCGGACCTCCTGAAGGCGGCCGCACTCGTCGGCCTCTATGGCCTGCCGGAATTTACTGTAGCGATCCTTGGTGTCGTGGAACTTCTCTATGGTCTCCGCAAGCATTTCCGCGGGGAAATCCCTGAGGGCGTACTGAAAGCTCCCGAAGCCCCTGGCGCTCTGGTAGAAGTCTTCCGCCGTCTCCGCCCTCTGCAGGCAGATGCTGTTGGGCACGAAGCGGTAAAGCCTCCAGGCTCCGCCCTTTCCGTCGTCGTAATAGCTGCGGCCATCCACAGTGTCCATGTAGTTTATCATGGCCATTTTCCCCTGGCTATGCTGCCGGAGGAAGGCGCTGATGGCGCTCATGTTCTGCATCAGAGCCTCCACATTGGGAAAGACATAGCGGTTTATCCACTGGAGTATGTAGCGGCTGCCATTGTGGGTTGTCACCAGATAGGTCTCGTTTATGTGCCCGCTCTTTATCTGGCTGATGGAGGCCACCTCCCCGTCTATGGGGAAGCGGCTGGCTATCTCTGCCTGAGGTGCAAATCCGGCGCATATATCAGTGTGCATTTCTGTCTCTCCTTTTTTCTTCTGTCTGTGGGGGAGCCTTTCTCTCCTCCCTGCGGCGCAGCAGGATACCGGGTATCACCGTGAGTATCAGCACGGCGGCGGCCGCCAGATATATCTCCGGGGTGGGCACGGTCTTCACCTGGCCCAGCTCCACATAGGTGCTGTCGCTGCCCTGTATCACCGCCGCGCCAATGGCCGGGCCGATGACCATGGGCAGCAGCACCGCAAATATCATGCGTATGCCCTGGAAGTGGCCCGCCTTGTCTGCCGGCGTCCAGTCCCTGATATTGGCGCTGAGGGCGGCGGAGACCATCATATATCCCCCCATCATCACCGTGCCGGCTACCATCACTCCCACCGAGTCCCGGACGAAGTACATCCCACCCAGGCCCAGCAGCATGATAAGAGCCGCAGGGAAGGCAAAGACCAGCTTGCCCATTTTGTCAATGAATCTGCCGGATACCAGACTCACCAGAGAGGCCAGGATGAGCACCACTCCCAGTATCACCGCATAATCAGTAATGCCCAAAAAGTTCTGGATATATATAATAAGGTAGGGGAAAAACACCTGAACCGCAATGGAAAACACACAGAAAGCGGCAAAAGACAGATACAGGTCCGGGTTCTCCTTCATCACCGAGGGCCGCAGCCCGTAGAGCAGGTTCCTTATATAGCCGTCCCGCCGGGGTCTCAGCTCCTTATCGTCTCTGATGAGGAATACGGCGGCCAGACCCACCAGGCTCACGGCTATGCCGAAGATGCCGAAGAACTCCTTCCATCTACCCTGCTGGGTGAGGGGGTCGAAGGCCCCGAAGATGACCAGCATGGATATGAGAGGCAGTATGGCCAGCACGCTCTCCACCCGGCCCCGGTTCTCCTTTGTGGTGATGTCGGTGATATAGGCGTTGAAGGCGGCGTCGTTGGCGGTGCTGCCGAAAAAGGTCATGACGCAGTCCATCACCACCACGGTGACGGCGGCGGCAGCCACGGCGTTGGCGGCGGGAAACAGGAGCTGCATATTCTCCACGCTGATAAAGCCGAAAATGCCGGTGCTGAGGCCCCAGAGCAGATAGCCCAGGACTATGAAAATTTTCCGCCTGCCCAGTCTGTCGGAGAGAGCCCCCATGAGCAGGGTGGTCACTGTGGCCGCCGCCGCGGACCAGCCCACCATGGCGGCTATATAGTTCGGGTCCGTGGAAATAGTGTTGTATAAAAACACGTTGAAATACATGTTCTCAATGGTCCAGGCAAACTGGCCGAAGAGCCCTATGAGCACAATGCCCAGCCATTTCAGGCCGCCTATTTTTTTAGTCATGCTCCTTTTCCCCCTGTCGGAAGATTATCTTTCTCTCTTTTTATCTCTGTATATTCTATTTCTCGCCCAGCAGATTCA
>DVHY01000055.1 GCA_018711755.1 Candidatus Limivicinus faecipullorum
TCATACTGTCTCCTTTTTCTTTCTGCCGAAAGCGTTTCCGAACCGCTCAAAGCGGCGGCGCCACTTGGCCCTGTGCTCCAGCCTCTCCCCCAGGTCCCTGGCGCCTACGCCGTAGACCAGGTAGAGTATCAAGCCGCTCACCAGCATGATAAACATCGTGGAGGCACAGCGGCGGCCCGAGGCGTTCACGTTATAGCCGTAGAGCCCCTCCTCGGCGCACATGGCCTGGATGACCATGGCGTAGCTGGTGCCGTAGGAACTGGCAAAGGTGGCGGACATGTCGTACTCGGTGAAAAGGGCGTTGAAGTTCAGCGCAAACACCGCCAGGACGCTGGGCAGGATGATGGGCAGCTTCACACGCATGAAGGTGGTAAAGCCCCCCGCCCCCAGGTTCCGGGCCGCATCCTCCAGCTCCTCGTCTATGGCGTAGAAGGAGGCCCTAATCATCCTCAACGAGAAGGGCAGCTTCACCACGGTATAGGCCATGATGATCAGCAGCCGCACGTTCTGGGCGTAGTAGAGATTATAGTTGCCCACGTACCAGATGGACTCGGAATTGAAGTAGATGCGGTAGGAATAGCAGATGAGTATGGTGGGCAGCAGCCATGGGAAGAGCAGGGCGTACTCCAGGACGACGCCGGACTTCTTGCCCTTGTGCTTGAAGATATAGTTACAGGCCACCACCACGATGATGCAGGCCAGGGCCGCCGCCACTATGGACAGCATAAAGCTCATCTTTATGCCTCCCATGGTGGCGTCGTTTGCAAAGAGGCCGGAGATGGAGCCCTCCCGCACCTTGTACTTGCCCCGGCTGGTGAGATACATATAGTCCTCCTGGCCGAAGAAGTTCACCAGGGTCCAGCTGCTCAGATCCAGCTTCTTCATGCGGATGGCGCTGTAGGTCTGGAAGGAGAAGATTATTATCATCACCACGGGTATCATGTAGATGACAAAGAGCACATAGGCGTAAATATGGGCCAGGACATTTGCCACAGGGTTTGTTATCTTCTGCTTTTCCAGCTTGGTCTTGGTCTTGGACACGGAGAGATAATGGCCCTTGCGCTCATAGGCGGAGAGCACCGTCAGAAGTATGATGGTGAACATGGCCAGGATGATGGACAGCAGGGCCGCCCTGGCCTGGGGGAAGGCCTCGTCCGCCGTGGAGGAGCCGGCCAGGCGCACTATCTCCGGGTTTATGGAGTCGTAGCCCAGCAGGGTGGGTGCGGACATGGCGCAAAGGCCGGTGATGAAGGTCATCACCGTCAGTGAGAACATGGTGGGGATGAGGGTGGGAAAGACCACCTTCCACAGCACCTTGAAGGGCTTTGCCCCCATGTTCCTTGCCGCCTCCACCGTGTTGTAGTCTATGCCCCTTATGGCGTTTCTCAGAAACAGGGCGTGGTTGCTGGTGCAGGCGAAGGTCATGGTAAAGAGCACGGCGTTGAAGCCGGTGAACCAGTTCTCGTTGAAGCCGGGGAAGGCATTGGCCAGGGCAGTGGTGAGTATGCCGTCAGGAGCATAGAGGAACAGATAGCCCGTGACCAGGGCCACGCCGCTGTAGATAAGGGTGGTCATGTAGCCCAGGCGCAGTATCTTCGCCCCTTTGATGTCGAAATACTCCGTGAGCAGCACTATGGACACGCCCACGATATTCACCGTCACCACCAGGCAGAGGGCCAGCTTCAGGGAGTTCCACACATATTTGCCCATGTTCCCCGCAAAGAAGAAGCGGATGACCGCAAAGGGGTCCGTCTCCCCGGCGGCGTTTTTGGTGGTAAAGATACTGGTGAGGGTATTGAGGCAGGGCAGGAGCATGAAGCCGAAGAACAGGTACACAAAGAGCCCCAGCCCGATGATGCGAAACAGGAATTCCGCCTTCAGGCGCTTATCCAGGCTCCTGCTCATTTCTCCTCCACCTCCTCACCCTTGGGCTCATAGGCCATGATGTGGGCGGGATTTATAAGCACCTTCACCTGCTGCCTGGGGGAGTAGATGTTCACGCCGTCGTTTTTCTCTATCACCTTCAGGGTCTGGCCGCCGGCGGTGATATAGTACTTTATGTACAGCCCGTAATACTCCAGGCTGTCCACCACGCCCTCCAGCACCAGCTCGCCGGGCCGGGGCGGCACGTTCACATGGATGCGCTCCAGGCGCATATAGTTGTGCTTTTCGGGGTCCACATCCGCCCCTATATTTCTCAGTCCATCCACGATCTCCGGCCCCAGCCGGTTGATGTCGCCGATGAAGTTGCATACAAACTCAGTTTCGCTGTGGTTATATACCTGGTTGGGTGTGCCCACCTGCTCGATGACGCCCTTGTTGAAAACGGCGATGCGGTCGGACAGGGTCAGGGCCTCCTCCTGGTCGTGGGTCACGTATATGGTGGTGATGCCGAATTCCTTCTGCATCTTCTTAAGCTCGTTTCTAAGCTGCACCCTGAGCTTTGCGTCCAGGTTTGAAAGGGGCTCGTCCATGCAGATTATGGCCGGGCCCGTCACCAGGGCCCGGGCTATGGCCACACGCTGCTGCTGGCCGCCGGAGAGCTGGGACACCGCCTTCATCAGCTGCTCGTCGCTGAGGTCCACCTTCTTTGCTATCTCCCGCACCCGCCTGTCTATCTCCGGCTTTTTCAGCTTCTTCACCTTCAGGCCGAAAGCTATATTGTCATACACGGTCATGGTTGGGAACAGGGCGTAGCTCTGGAAGACGATGCCGATGTTCCTGTCCTCTATGGGCACATGGGTTATATCCTTGTCCTTGACGAATACGCTGCCTTCCACCGGCTCAATGAAGCCTGTGAGAGTGCGCAGTGTGGTGGTCTTGCCGCAGCCGGAGGGGCCCAGGAAGGTGAAAAACTCCCCCTCCTTCACATGGACGCTTATGCCGTGGAGGGCGGTAAAATCCCCAAACTTCACCACGATGTCATTGAGCCTTATCATAAGTCATTTCTCCTTAAAGTTCTCTCGGTTTTCTCTCTCATTTCAGCTGTGGCGGGCCAAAAGGCCCGCCACAGTGTTGTGGTATTTACTTTTTTATCAGCCGGCAGCCTGGGTCAGGGTGGCCCAATCCAGGTTCTCCCAATCGGGCTCGGCAACTGCGGCGCTCTGGTCGGCCCAGTAGAAGCCCAGGTTGGTCATGATGTTGGTCCACTCGCTGGAGTGGGCGGCAACATACTCGGCATAGTTCATGTCGGTGCCCTCAACGGCGGTGAGAGCAAAGTTCTTGATGGTGTAGATGGAGGGCACGCCGTCGGGATAGAGAATGGCGGCGGCAGCGGTGTTGCAGGGATAGGAGTCAAACTCCTCGCCCCAGGCAGCCTGCACGTCGGCGGAGCCGAACCACTCGGCAAAGGCCATGACCGCCTCGGTCTCCTCGGCGCTGCGGCCTTCCTTATCCAGGATGCCCAGATACTCGGCTATGTAGTAGGTGCCGTCGTCTATCTCCACCAGGTTCCAGTTCTCCGGCTCCAGGGCGCCCAGCAGAGGATGCTCGGAGCTGTCGGCAGCGGCGTCAATGTTGCCGTAGAGGGAGGAGGAATAGAAGGTGGACACCTGAACGTCGCCCTTATTCAGGGGCTGGAAGCCGTACTTATAGTCGTCATCGGAGGAGTACACGCCCTCGGCGCAGTATTTCCACAGGGTCTTCCAGCCGTCGATGCTGATGCCGCCGGCGGGGGACTCGGGGTCAACAAAGGCGTAGAGCATGGCGGAGTTGATGTTGGAGTTGGTAGTGCCGCCCACCTTGTTCTGGCGGTACCAGCTGTAGCCGCAGTCCACCACGTCTGCCCAGTGCTCAAAGTGGAGGCTCTCGCCGTTGGTGCCGTACTCGTCGGTACGGTAGAGCATCAGCACGTTCTGGATGACCAGGCCGTAGGCTGCGCCGGGATAGACATACTCGCCCACTTCTTCGGCCCAGCTGGGAGTCCAATCCACCAGCTTCAGGTTCTCATAGGTGCCGTTGACGACCTGGCTCCAGCGGGTCTCGTTGAGGCCGAAGAGGATATCGCCGTCCTTGTTTTCATTGGCGGCCTGGATGGCTGCATCGTCGCCGGAGATGACGCTGTTGTCGTCAATGGAGATGGTGAAGCCGGCGTCCTTGGCCTCGTTTATCAGCCAGGTGGTGCGCTCGGTGGAGTTGGAGTTGGAGTAGATGCGTATGGTATAGCCGGAGTAGTCCTTTTCGCCGGTATCGGCAGCCTCATCCTGGGCGGGAGCCTCGGCCTCGGGGGCCGCCTCCTCCTGAGCAGGAGTCTTGGCGCAGGCGCCCAGAGTGAAGAGCATTGCCAGAGCCAGCAAAAGCGCAAGTAACTTTTTCATTGTAGCTTTTCTCCTTTACATTTTATTGGCTGTAATCAAGCTAACTTAATTATACTTGCTCCGGCTGTGAAAATGGAACTGGACGATTCTGCGATTATACTGTTGATTCTGTCAGAGAGCCCTGAGTAAATGGAGAAATCAAAGGGTATAATTTGTATCTTTTGCACAAATCTCTCCGTTCAGCGGCAGCGGTCCTGATACTCCGATGGGGAGAGGCCGGTGAGCTTTTTGAAGGTGCTGCCGAAATAGGCCACGTCCTTATAGCCCACCATGTCCGCCACCTCGTACACCTTATAGGGGCAGTCCCTCAGCAGCTTCATGGCCATATGTATCCTGTAGCGGGTGAGATAGCCCACCACGGTGTAGTTTGTCTCCTTCTTGAATACGTGGCTGAGATGACCCTCGCTGACTCCCAGGTGCTGGGCGATGCCGGTGATGTTTATTCCGCTCTCGGCAAAGTGCCGGGAGATATATTCCAGGGCCTGGAGCACATAGCGGCTCTTGTCACCTTTGGACAGCAGCAGCTCCTCCCCCAGGCTCAGCTCGCTGCGCTCCTGCTCCTTCTGGTGGACCCGCTCCACCGCCGCCACCAGCTCCTTGTCCTCAAAGGGCTTGAGCAGATAATCGTCGGCCCCCATCTGCAGTGCCGAGCGCACATATTCAAAGTCGCTGTAGGCGGTGAGAAGTATAACGTGGGCCCGGCAGCGGCGGCGGCGCAGCTCCTGGAGCATCTCTATGCCGTCCATTTTAGGCATGCGCACGTCGGTGATTATCAGGTTCGGGCTGTATCGCTCCACCGCCAGCAGGCCCTCCTGGCCGTTTGCGGCCTCGCCCACCACCACGCAGCCCATGGCCGCCCAGTCCACGCCCAGGACTATGCCCCGGCGCACCACCGTCTCGTCGTCTATAACAAGCACTTTAAGCATCCTTTTTCTCCTCCCCGCTCATGGGCAGCCTCAGCTCCACCCTGCTGCCTCTGCCCGGTTCCGACCGGGCGGATATGCCGTACTCCCGGCCGTAATACAGGCGCACTATCCTGTCCACGTTTTTCAGGCCCAGATGCCCGGCAGGCATCTCCCGCTCCGGGTTCTTCAGCTTCTCCAGGATCTCCGGGGCTATGCCCTGGCCGTTATCCTCCACCGCCAAAATCAGGGTATCCTCCTGGGCCGATGCGGAGAGCTTTATATACCCGTCGTCCATATTGGCCACCCCGTGGATGATGGCGTTCTCCACCAGGGGCTGGAGGATCAGCTTTGGCACCAGACAGTGCTGGAAGCTCTCGTCAATATCCGTCTCCCAGGTGAAGCGGTCCTCAAAGCGCACCGACTGGATATCCAGATATTTCTCCAGCAGCTCCAG
The DNA here is from genome assembly GCA_018711755.1 of Candidatus Limivicinus faecipullorum. Taxonomy (GTDB): domain Bacteria; phylum Bacillota; class Clostridia; order Oscillospirales; family Oscillospiraceae; genus Limivicinus; species Limivicinus faecipullorum. The sequence continues at coordinate 5,676 of DVHY01000055.1, forward strand.
CTCCTGCTCCAGAGGTATGAGCTTGTCCCCGGATATGCCCGCCCTCAGCAGAGCCGCCAGGCCCGTGGCCATGGCCGCCACCTGGGGCACGTGGTTCGTGACCCCCAGCCACTTCATGCTGTCCAGGGTATTGTACAGAAAATGGGGATTCAGCTGGGCCTGGAGCATGGACAGCTCCGTCTCGTTCAGCTCCCGCTCGTGCTGCACCGAGCGCTCCAGGTTCTGCCGGTACTCCCGGGTCATGCGGTTGAAGCTGGAGCTCAGCCTGCCCATCTCGTCGCTCCTGTCGCTTATGAGCTCCACCTCATAGTCCCCTTTCTCCACCCGGCCCATGGCCTCGTCCAGCTCTTTCACCGGCTTTGAAAGATAGCGGCTGATCATCCAGGCGCAGACAAGGCTCAGCACCAGGCACAGCAGGCCCATCATCAGGCAGGCGTAGTACACCGAGGTCATCACCGCCGGTGTATATATCCTGGGCTGCCTCAGGGCCAGGGTAAAGCCGCTTTCCCCCAGGCTGCTCAGATAGACGCTGTAATATCCGTCCCCCAGCTCCCGGCCGGAGAGCAGGGCCTCTCTCAGCTCCTCCACTCTCTCCCGGGTGTGTATGCTGTCGGAGCTGTATATCTGCCGCCAGGTCCCGTCCAGCAGGAAAACGTCGTCGGCTGAGCTGAAACTGTCACCCAGGAGACTGTCAAAGCCGGTCTCCGAGACCCGGACCAGAATATAGCCCAATATGCCCCCGTCATAGCTGCGCACCGCCCGGGACATGCTCAGGCCCGACCCGCTGTCGGCCTGCATGCTGAGGCCCTGGGTCTCCCCCGCCGAGCGCAGAGCGCCCCAGCCTGTGGGCAGCTTCAGCTCCCCGGGGCTGCTTTCGCTGCTGTAGAGGCGCCGGCCCTCGCCGTCATATATCTCCGCCACCGCATAGTCCCGCATCTGGGAGCTCTTCTGATACAAAAACTGATACAGCAGCCGGGAGTCGCTGCCGCCCCGGCGCAGGGCGCTGCGCACCACCGTGCTCTCCGCCAGTTCCTCCGTGACCTCGTCCGCCTGTTCCAGCATCCCTTTCAGCTTCTCTTCCAGCCGGCCCAGTTCCTCCGTCGCCTGCTGGCGGAGCATGTTTTCACTGCCGCTTATGGCTATCTGCATCACGAAGACATCGCACAAAAGCATCGGCAGCAAAGTGACCAGCAGCACCGTGACAAAGATGCGGTTTCTAAAGGAGCTCTTGATCCAGCTTATCATTCTTCCGCTCCTTCAAACTGCTCTTCCCACAGGGCCAGCAGGCTCTGCTGCCGGCCGCTGGCCCACTGTATGTCGTAGTCGATGAGCCTGAGGCCCTCAGTGCCCTCCCCGGCGCCGCAGACGCCCCGGCGGGAGAAGTCCTCCTCCAGCATCTGCTGCACCTGGGGACTGAGCATGAAGTCTATAAAACTCCTGGCGTTCTCCTCATGGGCGCAGCCGGCCACCACCGCCGCCCCGTCGGCCAGGGCGCTGGTGCCTTCCTCAGGGTAGATCATGGCTATATCAAGGCCCTCGGCGATGGCTTTCAGGGCCGTCTCCTCCAGGGTCACCCCTATGTAGCAGCTGCCCTCAGCCACGGCCCCCACCACTTCCCCGGAGGAGGAGAGCTGGCGGCCGTCCAGGTTGGCGGCAAATTTTTTCAGGTTCTCCTCCCTGTCTCCGGGCAATGCCTGGAGCAGGGTGCAAAGCCCGGTATAGCTGGAGCCGGACACCGCCGGGTCGGCAAAGGCTATCTTTCCCCGCCAGGACCCGTCCAGCAGGCTGGCCCAGCCCTCCGGGGGGTTCATGCGCACCAGCTTGGTATTGTATATCAGCACCACGGGCAGGGCGGAAAAGGGGCTGTAGCTGCCGTCGGCGCTGCGATATTCCGGCAGGATATCCCCGTTGTGGACGCTGTAATAGGGACTGAAGCAGCCGGCATAGGCGCTGAGGCTGTCTGCCCCGCCCCCCAGCATCAGATCACAGTCCGTGTCACCCTGGGCTATGCGCTTGAGGAGCTCCGTTGTGCCCCCCGTCTCCAGCTCCACCCAGATGCCGCTGCGCTGTTCAAATTCCCTGATGAGCGGCTCATACACCTCCTGCTTGTGGGAGGTGTATATCACCAGCCGCCGGTCCTCCGCCGGGGCAAAGGCGCTGCCGTCGGTGCCTCCGGCTCTGCCGCAGCCCGCCGTAAAGGCCGACAGCAGCACCAGGGCCGCGGCTATCATTCTCTTCATCTCCCCGCCACCTTTCATAGCAGCTCTTATCCATGTGATGATTTTATCACGAATCCCCTGCTTTTTACAATCAGGGCCGTAAAAAAACCTGCCGCGTTAAGCGGCAGGTCTTCATTCCGGGGCATGCGCCGTCCCCTGATCTTTACAGGATATGCACGGCGTCGGGCTCGAACTTCAAAGTGCAGCTCTCCCCCACCTTGTAGATGCGCTTGTTCTTGGGGTTGCTCTCGGTGAGCTTCACCAGGGTATTGCCCACCATGACCTGGTAGTTGTGATAGGAGCCCATAAAGCAGCTGAGGCTCACCTTGCAGGGCAGGCCGCCTTCCTCCGCCAGCATGGCGGATTCGGGGCGGAGGACCAGGGTATAGTCCTTGCCGGTCTCCAGGCCGGGCTGACCCTTCACCTCCAGGCGGTTGCCCTCCACGGTGAACACGGCCCGACCGCCGCTGAGGCTCTCCAGACGGCCTTTCAGGAAGTTGGCCTCGCCGATGAAGTCGGCCACAAACTCGCTGTTTGGGTGGTAGTATATCTCCTGAGGCGTGCCCATCTGGGCCACCACGCCCTTGTTCATGATGATGATGTTGTCCGACAGGGCCATGGCCTCGCTCTGGTCATGGGTGACGTAGATGGCGGTGATGCCCACCTCCTGCTGGATGCGCCGGATCTCGGTGCGCATGGAGACTCTCAGCTTTGCGTCCAGGTTGGACAGAGGCTCGTCAAAGAGCAGCACCGAGGGCTCGATGACCAGGGCCCGGGCCAGGGCCACGCGCTGCTGCTGGCCGCCGGAGAGCTGGTTGGTCATGCGCCCTTCCATGCCGCTGAGCTCCACCAGCTTCAGTATCTTCATGACACGCTCTTTTATCTCTTCCTTCGGCACCTTGCGCAGCTTGAGGCCGTAGGCCACGTTGTCAAACACATTGTAATGGGGCAGCAGGGCGTAGCTCTGGAAGACCATGGCGGTGTCCCGCTTGTTGGGGGTCAGCTCGTTTATGGGCTCATCCCCCAGGTATATCTCCCCCTCGTCCGGGCTCTCAAAGCCGGCTATCATGCGCAGAGTGGTGGTCTTGCCGCAGCCGGAGGGGCCCAGCAGAGTCACAAAGCTGCCCGGCTCTATGGTCAGGGAGGTGTCATGCACGGCATAGAAGTCCTTGCCGGTCTTGGGGTCCTGATATATCTTGGAGATGTGCTCCAGGCGGACGCCTTTCTTTGTTTTTTCCATGGCTCAGTTGTCCTCCTTTAATTTCCGGCTGGTGCCGAAGTGCTTTATAAACAGGTTCATCAGCAGCACGGCGCCGTAGGTTATGATTATAAGTATGGTGGCAAAGGCGCAGGCCAGACTGTAAGAGCCCTTTTCCGCAAACTCGTTGATCTGCACCGTAATGAGCAGAAACTGGGGCGTCACCAGCAGGATGATGGCGGAAATGGCGGTGATGCTTCGCACAAAGGCTGTGACCAGGCCCGAGAGGAAGGAGTCCTTTATCAGGGGCAGGGTCACGGTCATGAAGACTTTCAGGCTGTCGGCGCCCATGTCGTAGGCGGACTCCTCTATGGACTTGTCTATCTGCTGCAAAGCGGAGATTCCGCTGCGGGTGCCGGTGGGCAGGGAACGCACCACGAACACGATTATAAGTATCAGCCCCGTGCCGTAGATGCCCTGGAGAAAGCCGGTGTGGAAAACGCCGCTGGCAAAACCTCTTATATAGCCTACGCCCAGCACCGTGCCGGGCACGGCCATGGCCAGCATGGACACCGCCTCGATAAAGCCCTTGGAGCGGAACTTCCGCTTTACCACCAGGTAGGAGATTATCATGCTCAGAAGAGCGGTGATGGGCGCCGCTATAAGGGAGAGCATGAAGGAATCCGTAAAGGCCTGGAGCCCGTGGTACCGGGTGAAGATGAGGCCGAACCACTTCCCGGTCAGGGGGAAGAACTTATAGCCCCAGGTGGGGAAGAAGGAGCCTATGGGCACGCAAAGGTACATCATTATAACAAAGCAGGCGGCCAGGGAGCAGAGGATGGTGAGGGGTATCTTCACGCTCCTGTCCTCTATGAGCATCCTGCCCCGGGAGGCCTTGCCGGTGAGGGTGGCGGCGGTCTTTGCCTCCAGGTAGTATTTCTGCACAGCAAACATCAGCAGCGTTATGCACAGCAGTACCACGGCCATGGCCGCAGCCCCCGCCTTGTCGTAAGCGCCGGTTATCTGGAGATAGATGGTGGTGGCCAGAGTGTCGTAGGAGCCGCCGATTATCATGGGGTTTGCAAAGTCGGCGATGGATTCGATGAAGGTGACCAGAAAGGCGTTGCCCAGGCCCGGCAGCAGCAGGGGGAAGGTGACGCTGGTGAACACCTTCATCCGGGAAGCGCCCATGTCCCGGGCCGCCTCCTCCAACGAGGGGTCGATGTTTTTCAAAAGCCCCTTGAGCATCATGTAGCACACCGGGAAGAAGGTCAGGGTCTGGACAATGACTATGCCCCAGTAGCCGTAGACGCTGTTGTCGTATATGCCCAGCAGAAAGCGGGTTATGATGCCCGCCTTGCCAAAGAGCATTATCATGGAAAGGCTCAGCACGAAGGGGGGCGAGACCACAGGCAGCATGGACACTACCTTGAACAGTCCTCCCACAAAGCGGTTCATGCGCACATAGACCTCCACATAGGCAAACAGCAGCCCGATGAGGGTGGAGAGTATGCCTACGAGAAAGCCTACCTTGAGGGTATTGGTTATTGCCGTAGTGAAGGTGGGCAT
>DVHY01000056.1 GCA_018711755.1 Candidatus Limivicinus faecipullorum
GGATCAGCAGCAGTTTCCCGGTGATATCCTCCTCCAGTTCGTTCATTGCTCTTATCTGCTCTATGCTGGAGTGATAAGTTTTGGCCAGCTCCCAGAGGCTCTCGTTCTGCACTTTTACCAGAGTCACTGTGGGGTATTCCCCGGTGTCAAAAGCCGACTCCTCATCCAGCTCCACCGTGCCCACTTTCTTAAACTCCACGCTGTCGCTCACCATACACTCAAACTCCGCCGAGATATGGCCGTCAATGAACTGACCGTCGGGGCGCAGATATACATCCGCCATACGGGCAGAGCATATCTTCATATTCTCCCGCTCGCCCTCCCCCTCCATGCTCAGCACCCGGTGTACCGAGGAGAGAAGCGCGTTGGCGTCCCTGTACACTATATCGACGCCCAGTTCGGCCCTCAGCTTTCCCTGCTCCAGAGAATAGTCGCTGAGGCTGACAAAGGCGCTGAGCACATCACAGCAGTCTTCCGCTACACTTATCCGCTCGTCGGCGCTGAGCTTCAGCTTCTGTATCCCGGACACCATACTGAACTGGCAGCTCTGCATGTCGCAGTTTACCGGCATCCTGTTGCTGTAAATGTCCGCCACATAGCTGATGTTTCTGCGCCTGCGGGTGAGCAGCTGTATCACGGCGTGTATCTCGCAGTCCAGGGCCTTGTCATTGCTTATGGTATTTATTATGTCAAAATAGGCGGAGGTCAGCTCTATGTTCAGCGAGCAGTTGTCCATTCCCTCCTCCCCTATGTCTATTATCTGGGAGAAAGGGGTGGAGAATTCTGTCTTCACGGGATAGTTCACCTCTTCCGACAGATAGCACAGAGAGACCAGGGCGTTGCCTTTCACTATGAGCTTGGTGCCTATAAGCTGCTTGTCGGACACCAGGAACTCCACGTTTTGGGAGACCAGCCGGCTGGGGGCGGGCTTGCCGCTGGGAAAGCTGAACTGCTCGTTTATCCCAAAAGTCTTTTCGCAGGCGGCGTTGACCAGCATCAGCTCGCAGCTGTCATATTTGGCGTGCAGCCCTTCGCCGCTGTCCTGGGGAAGGCTGGTTTCCGTCACCAGGCTTTCCTGGCAGAAGCAGCTCAGCTCTCCCGCCATCTCAAAGGTGACGGACACCTTACGGGGATTGACCACTCTGGCCTCGCAGTTGATTATGCTCAGCTCCACCTGGGCCACCGTGTCCGGCTGGATGTCGGCGATCTCATACTCCAGACTAAAGCTCTTGGACAGGCGCACAAAAGACACCTTGCTCTGGTCCTCGGTGATATACAGGAGAGCAGCCGTGGCTTCCCCGGATACGGTCACGCCTCTGGACGTCAGGTCCTTGCTTTTGAGCATCACCCCGGTATGCACCGAGGCCAGCTTGCCGATGTCGTCGTCGGTGTCCGGCACCACGCTCTCGGCGCTCTCCTGCACTCTTTTGGTCTGGTGGTGTACTTCCCTGTAGATATTTACTGTTTTATTCTCAAAGCTGATTTCCATACCTATACGCTCCTTGCTGCACAGTTTGTACAGCATATGGCCCGGTGTCCCGGATTATTACTTGAATCTGGCAAGCAGTCTGGAGAGAAATCTCGGCAGCTTAAAAATATATACCTTCATATCCTATACCTCCCTGTCAGCAGCAGCGAATAAACCATATGCCCGCGCCTATAAGCACCGCTGCAAGAATGAACCACCAGAAGTCCGTGGGCAGGACAAGAGCCAGGAAAATCACAATACCCGCTATTATTGCCCCGCAGCCCAAATAGTTTTTGCGCCCCTTACGCATAAAGCTCTCCCCCCGCCGATGTATTCTCTACATCATACGCAGGGGGAGAGCTTTTTAGACTTTATTTTTCGCTCCCCGGACAGGCGGAGTTCCGCAGCCGCGGCGGCCTCAGCCCGGGTCTTTCAGTTCCCAGGGCTTGTGCTGGGAGCTGAGCTCGTACAGGCGCACATAGGAGCGGTAGCGGCTGGGCATGATCCTGCCCTGGTTCAGTGCCTCCGTAACAGCGCAGCCCGGCTCTTTAAGATGGGCGCAGTCGTTAAAGCGGCAGCGGCCTAGGAAAGGTTCAAAGTCGATGAAATCGTATTGCAGATGCTCCTTTGGGATTGGGTTCATCATCTCCACGTCAAAGGAGGCAAAACCTGGAGTATCCGCCACATAGGTGCCGTCCCCCAGGGAGTAGAGCTCCACATGGCGGGTGGTGTGCTTGCCCCGGCCCAGTTTCTCGCTGACCTCTCCCGTGGGAATATTTGCCCCGGGCAGCAGCTTGTTGAGAATGCTGGACTTGCCCACGCCGGAGTTGCCGGTAAAGGCACAGACGCTGCCCTTTATGGCGGCCATAAGTTCATCCATGCCCTCCCCTGTCTCGGCGCTGGTACGAATCACGGTAAACCCTGAGGAAGAATAGATCCTGCACAGTTCCTTCCCCTGGTCGATATCGCTCTTGTTGACGCAGACAATGAGCCGACAGCCGGCTTCCGCCGCGATCACCGAGACCCTGTCCACAAGGAAGGGGTCGGTCACAGGGTTGGTGTTTGCCGCCACGAAAACCATGGCGTCGATATTGGCCACAGCCGGACGGATGAACCAGTTGCGCCGTTTATGTACGCTGTCGATGCGGCCGCGGCCCTGGGCGTCCAGGCTGCACAGCACCCTGTCCCCCACCAGGGGCGAGGTCCCGTCCAGGCGGAAGCGGCCCCTGGCCTTACATTCCAGGACAGCCTCCTCCGTAGTAACATAGTAAAAGCCGCTGAGGGCCTTGGTTATAATACCTTCCTTCATATGCTCCTCAGCCTTCCGGCCCGGAAGAAACCCGGAGATATATCTTGGAATGTTCCTCAATATCGGTAAAGGCGTCCGTGCTCTGGCCAATGACGGTCCCGGCGTCAAGATCGCTGCGCACGAACTCCGAGCTGCCGAAGCTGAGCCCGCAGCTTTCCAGCTTGGATATGGCGGCCTCCTCGGAGAGACCTATCAGATTCGGCATCTCCACATAGCTTATATTGGGGCCGGCGCTGACAGTGACATATACGGTGGAGCCGGAACTGAGCTGCTCGTTGGCGGCGGGACTGGTGCTGATCACATAGTCCTTGGTCACGCTGTCCGAGGTGGCGTTTTCGATATCCACCAGGAAGCCCGCCTGCTGAAGGCGGCTGGCAGCCTCTCTGTAATCCATATTCACCACATCCGGCACCGGGCTGAATACCATGCCGGTGCTGACGCTAAGTTCCACCTCTATCCCGTCGGGAGTGACCATCATGCTGCGGCCCGGGTCCGGATTCTGAGACAGGACCAGTCCGCTCTCATTTTCCGTGTCGATGACATATACCACATTGAAGCGGTACAAGGACGCCAGCTCTGCATTGTTCACGATGGACTCGTAGTTGCTGCCGGTAAAGTCCGGCAGGTCCACTCTTTCCGCCGGAGCAAAGATATCTCTCAGCCAGAAATTCCACAAAAACACGAACAGGGCTATGCTCAAAACCAGAGCCCCGAATGCTCCGGTGGCAAAGGTCACCCGGCGCGCGCGCTTGCGGCGGAAATAATATTTGTCTTTGGCCAGCTCGCTCACCGAGCGCACCGGCACCACGGCGGGGACAGGCGTCTCCTCCTCTTTCCCCTCCTCGGCTTTTATCTGGGCCTGGGTGAATGCATCCAGATCCGCCAGCAGCTCTGCGGCAGACTGGTATCTCTCCGGCAATTCGGCGCACATGGCTTTCAGGCAGATGCGCTCGAACTCCTCGGGGATATCCTGCACTATTTCCCTGGGCATCACCGGCTTGGCATTCATGTGCTTCACCGCAATCTCGCCGATGCTGTCCCCCTCATAGGGCTTCTTCCCAGTGAGCATCCCGTACATCACCACGCCCAGGGAGTATATATCGCTTCTGGCGTCGGGACATTCTCCCCTGGCCTGCTCCGGGGCAATATAATGGATAGAGCCTATGGCCTGTCCATTCTCCTCGTGCATCTCGTTTTCCAGGGCGGCAATACCGAAATCGCCGATCTTTATGGTGCCGTCCTTCAAAAGCATGATGTTCTGGGGCTTTATGTCCCTGTGGATAATTCCTCTCTCGTGGGCATGGGACAGAGCCTTGGCCATCTGCTTTGTAAAATGCAGGGCCTCTCTCCAGGGTACGGCGCCCCGCTTATCCATATACTGTCTTAAAGTAATACCATCCACCAGCTCCATGACTATGTACTCCATGGCGTCGCTGTGGCTCACATCGTATACTGCAACTATGTTGGGATGGGACAGCATGGCTACTGCATGGGACTCGGCACAAAAGCGCTGGCGGAACTCGTCGTCGGCGGCCATGTCGTCCCGCATGATCTTCACTGCTACATAGCGGTTCAGCCGGTGGCAGAGAGCCTTGTACACAACGGCCATGCCGCCTTCCCCTATGACCTCCAGTATCTCATACCGGTCGTCCAGGAGCTTGCCAATATATTTGTCGGTGTTAGGCATAGTTTTCTCCAATCCGGGATTTTACTTCATAACTGCAAGGACGGTGACATTGTCCCGCGCTCCCCGTTTCAGGGCCTTGCTCATAAGCGAGCGGCAGACCAGTTCCGGGTCCTGATACTCATTGGCATAGTCCAGCATCTCCAGGTCCGTCACCATATTGGACAGGCCGTCGGAACAGAGCAGCAGAATGTCTCCGCTTTGCAGGGTAAACTCAAAGTAGTCCGACTCGACGTTTTCCTCGGAGCCGAGAGCTCGGGTTATCACATTGCGCTGGGGGTGGTTTTTGGCCTGTTCCTTGGTGATGGCCCCAAACTCCACCAGCTCCTCCACCAAGGAGTGATCCCGTGTGATTTGATATATGCTGTTGGAGCTGTGGGAGATATGGTAGGCCCGGCTGTCGCCCACATTGATAATATAACCATTACCGTTGCCGTTTATCACACCGCCCACTATAGTGGTCCCCATGCCCTTATAGGCTTCGTCAAACTGGGAGTACTCATAGGAGACGGAGTTTGCCTCGGCACAGGCGCTCTGCAGCACTGCTTTGTAGTCAATGGGACGTTTTGTGCGGGAGGTGAGCTTTGCATAGATATACGACACAAAGGCCCGGTTGGATAAACGGCTGGCAAGGCCCCCCGCCTTAGCTCCCCCCATACCGTCGCAGAGAGCCACTATAAGGCTGTCTTTGGCGGTACAGCTCTCAATTATGAAACTGTCCTGATTGTCCTGCCTGACCCGTCCCTTGTCAGTTAGTCCAAAACTTTTCATCTCTTCCTCGTTTCCGCCCGGCGTCCGGGCCATCCTCAACTTTTCTGCATTTTCCTGC
>DVHY01000057.1 GCA_018711755.1 Candidatus Limivicinus faecipullorum
TTCCTCGTACATCTTCTGACGGGATTTCTTGGTAGCTTCACTATGGTATGCCCGCCGCCTTGCAAGCTCGGCGGCTGCGGCGAGGTCGGTTTCCGCTTGGGTTTTCAGTTCTTGGTAGGCGTTCTTCTTGCGGTTCCGGCTGGCTTCAAGGCGTTCCGTTTCCTCTGGCGTGAGTGGCTGGCCTGCGTCCTGCGCGGCGGCAAGCTCTTTCAGCGTCCGGGGCTTGGGCTGCTGTGCCGCTTTCTGACGCTCATACCATGCTTTGTGCTGGCGGTTTTTCCTCTCCCGGTAGGCGGCAAGACGCTCTGCTTCCTCCGGCGTGAGGTCGGCTCCGGCCTTTTGCAGCGCGGCAAGCTCCTTTAAGGATTTCGGCTTCGGGGGCTTGGGCGGTTCGGCGGCTTTCCGCTTCTCCCGCCATTCCTTTTGCCATGCCCGGTTATGGGCTAACCGCGCTTCATGATATGACAATGGGGGTTGCCGCTGTCGGTGTCGTGAATGGCAATGATTGACCGCTATATCCACTTTTATAACTATGAACGTATCCAGTTAAAAACTGGAGAGGCACCGCTGGCACGGCGCCTCTCCACCTAAAACTTATTTTTCCTGCCAGGGCGCTTTTTTGTACTGTCCGCACAATTTGGAGCAGTTCAATCGGCTGGGAAGCCGTCAAAAGGCGTTTTCAGTGTGGTTATAGGGATATTCTGTTTTTTGATGATGGTTAAAAAGTTCAGTGTTTATGCGGCTTTCAGGGATTTGTGTATATAAACATGAGGCCACCTCCTCCATAGACACCCGTACCGAGAAGCTGGTGCAGGAGGGCATGGACGCCCTTATGGCCGGGCGCACCACCTTCGTCATCGCCCACAGGCTTTCCACCGTGCGCAACGCCGACTGCATCATGGTCATGGAGCAGGGGCGGATAATAGAGCGGGGCACCCATGAGCAGCTCATGGAGAAGCAGGGCAAGTACTACCAGCTCTACACCGGCTGCGCCGCCCCGGCGGCAGGCTGAGCCAAAGCGCCGCCCCTTGTTCCCGCCTGTGTTCCTTGACATAGCCCTCCCCCTGTGTTATTGTCAGATAGAAGACAGACACAGTGATTTCTCCGGGACGCCCAAAGCCTCCCGGCTTTAAGGAGGACATTATGACTTGCAGCAATTGCGGAAAAGAGCTGCCCCAGGAGGCCAGGTTCTGTCCCAACTGCGGAACGCCGGCAGAGCCGGCGGGCCGGGCCGGGCAGACTGAGGCCATCCCGCCCATAGCCGAAGCCCCCTTGGTGGAAGAACCTTGTTCCGGCGACAGCCCCGTTTCCCGGGATGAGCCCGGCCCCGTTGACAGCCCCGTTTCTCAGGAGGAGCAGGAAGCGGGGAAAAAGGACTGTGTGAACTGTGGGGAGGATATCCCCGAGGACTCGGTCCTGTGCTCCTACTGCGGCTCCTGGCAGGAGAACGAAGAGCCGGAGAACACGGAAGGCATACAGAAGAAGACCGTTGACCGCAGGGCCTTTGTGGCTATGGCTGTGGTGGGAGTTCTGCTGGTGCTGGCGTTGGTACTTATTTTCAGCCTCGTCTCCTCTCTGGCAGACAAGCCGGATACCCCCGAACCCCTTCCGGAATCGGAGTCGGTAAGCGGCGGCAGCCAGCCCGACCAGGTCTATAGCGGCCAATACCTGGTCATGCCGGACTATGAGCTCATGTGCCCTCTTGATATCGTGGCCGGCGGCGAGTGCTCTTACTATGTATATCTGGAGTACGCCGGCGAGCCGGAGGACAGCTATGACTCCCGGCAGGCCAGCATATCCTCCCCGGAAGAGGCGGACATCGCCATCTATGTGGAATCCGGCAGTTCCGCCGAGGTCTACATCCCCGTTGGCAATTACAAGGTATACTACGCCAGCGGCTATGACTGGCAGGGCCCTGGGGCCTTCTTCGGTGAGGACACCGAATACAGCAAGAGCAGCGATATCCTGACCTTCTATACAGACGAGGAATCCGTCTACGGCTACACCCTCGAGCTGTGGGATGCCGCGGAGGACATCCCGGACATGGAGACCATCTCCCCGGAGGATTTCCCCCGCTGAGCCGGACAAATATATGTGTACAGAAGCTCCCGGGCTTTGGCCCGTGAGCTTCTGTACACATATCCGTCTTTTCAAATTCCCCGAGGGGTAGTATAATTCCCCTATAAATCCTATACGGGAGAGATGAACATGATAAACGAAAGCTGTTACAAACTGGGGGCCGAACCCTCCGTGATCCGCAGTCTCTTTGCCTACGGCCTTCAGCAGACCGCTCTGGTGGGGCCTGAAAAAGTATTCGACTATTCCCTGGGCAATCCCAGCATCCCCGCCCCGGGGGCCGTGAACGCCTCCATAAAGGACATTATTGACAGCATGGACTCCATCCAGGTCCACGGCTACACCATGGCCGCCGGTCTGGCCGGGGCCCGCCAGGCCGTGGCCGAGGACCTGGAGCGCCGCTTCGGGCTGCCGGTAAAGGCCCAGGAGCTGTTTTTTACCTGCGGCGCCGCCCCGGCTCTCATCTCGGTCATAAAGGCTCTGGCCGCGGATGTATCCAGCGAGATAATGCTCCTGGCCCCTTTCTTCCCTGAGTATCTGCCTTTTGTAGAGCAAAACGGCGCCAGGGCCGTGATAGTCCCCCCGGACACCGGCTCCTTCCAGCTGCCTCTGGCCAGGCTGGAGGCTCTCATCAGCCCCCGCACCCAGGCCATAATCGTCAATTCCCCCAACAACCCCTCCGGCGTGATTTACAGCCGGGAGAGCCTGGAGGCCCTTGCCGCTCTCCTGGAGCGCAAGAGCGGGGAGTACGGCCATCCCATCTACATCGTCGCCGATGAGCCCTACAGGGAGCTGGTCTACGACGGGGCTGAAGTGCCCTTTATCCCCTGCATATACAAAAACACCGTCGTCTGTTACTCCTACTCCAAGTCTCTGTCCCTGCCCGGCGAGCGCATAGGCTATGTCTATGTGCCCGGCTTTGCCCGGGACGCCCAGCAGCTCTATACCGCCATAGCCGGGGCGGCCAGAGTCATGGGGCATGTGTGTCCCCCCTCCCTGATGCAGCTGGTCATAGCCCGCTGCGCCGGAGAGCGGCCGGACCTGGCCGCCTACGACGAGAACCGCCGCCTCCTTTACGGCAGTCTCAGCGCCATGGGCTATCAGTGCGTAAATCCCCAGGGCGCCTTCTACCTGCTGGTGAAGGCCCCCGGCGGGGATTCCATTGCCTTTTCCGAAAAGGCCAGGCTGCAGCAGAACCTGCTGCTGGTGCCCGCCGACGGCTTTGGCTGTCCGGGATATCTCCGCCTCAGCTACTGCGTCTCCAGAGATATGATAGAGCGCAGCCTCCCCGCCTTTAAGGCCCTGCTGGGCTGAGGGCGCTCAGCCTCCCCTCCCCTTAATCAGCGCAAACGCTCCCCGGCGGAAAAGCCGGGGAGCGTAGTTTTTTCCTTGTCTAAGATGAGCCGCGCTGCTTTCTCAGTCCTTGTGAGCGTCGCAGAGCCAGGAGAGTATCTTGTCCTTGTCCACGCCTACGCCCTCGGAAAGGAAGGCTGCAAGTTCGTTCATATTCAGGTCCTTCATGTGCTGGAAATTTGTGGTTCCGTTGGGAGCCTCGCCGTCAAAAGTTCTTCCTTCCGTATAGCCGCAATTGTAGCACATCTGCACATTATACTTGCGGTGTGAGTCTATGGTCATTTCGCTGCCGCAGCGGGGACATTTCATGGGGTAAACCTCCTTTTTTATACATTAACAACATCTTAACCCGGCCTTCCCATTTTTTCAAGCCTAATTTTATTCCTGTCAAAGCCGTTTCATTTCCCAGGCTCTTTTCGGGCCGCTGCCCCGGCTGTCCTCCGGGAGTTCCGGCCGCCCTTCAGGGTGCGGGTCTCTCAGTTCCCGGCCTCTCCCTGCCCCGCTGCTATGCTTATCAGCTTCAAAAACTCCGCCGCCGTGGGCCCGGGCATCTGCGAATCGCCGGCTATACGCGCCCTTGTCCCGGGCGCCGCGCTCTCCCAAAAGCGTCGGACAAAATTATCCAGGCTCCTCTCCATGGCCCTGACGGAGATATGAAAATGCCCGGCCGCTTTATCCAGCAGCTGCTCCGTCGGCAGTTCGCCAAATTCCTCTCTCAGCGCCAGGATATGGAGGCAATGGCAAAAGCCCGCAGAGCCGGCGGAAGCACCCATGGACCGCAGCAGCTTCTCCCATTTTGTCACCGTCCCGGCTTCTGCTTCCCCGGAGAAATTGCTCCAGGACATCGTCCTAGTCCTCCTTTCCAAGAAACGGACGGCGCCGCTGGAGTTTTCTCCCCTTGTCTCTGCCGGCGCCGTAAAATTCAAGGGCCTTGGCCCTCAGCTTTCTGAGCTTAATGGATCATCCAACATCCGCCTTCAGCCTGGCGGTAAAAAGTCTGTCGTCGTTACAGATCATCACACGGCCCATTTCTCTCTGTCTTCAATTACCTGTTTCCAGCAGCGGCGAACTCCGTCTCCTTCAATCCTGTAAGAACCGGGAAAATTTCAGCTTCATATCTGAATTTATTATGAATTTATTATATCATATAAGCGGTCCTTTCCACAATACATTCTCAGGCTACAGACGCAAAAAAGGCCCGGAACCCTAAGTCCTGGCAGGGGAAGAAGGCTTCAGATTGCCCTGAAGAATTTATAATTATAATATTTTTCTGATTCGATCATGTGACATCCAGTCCATGAGCTTTCAAATTCCGTACCGTTCAGTCCATTATTTTTTACGCCATAAAGGGTCAAAATAGGGGCCAGGGTAGTTGGCTGAGCAGTCAAAAGGATCACCCCCCCGCATATGCGGGGACAAGTGGAAGCCCAGCGCCAACAGGGATTTCAAGTAGGGATTACCCCCGCATGCGCGGGGATAAGGCTGAGTATGATGGTTTGCTGGAGGTCAGCCA
>DVHY01000006.1 GCA_018711755.1 Candidatus Limivicinus faecipullorum
TCCACTTCCCGGTTCCTCCGCTCATAGTCCTCCCCGCCGCTGAGGGAGGCGGAGAGCATTTTCAGGATAAGCAGCTTTTCAAAGTCCGACTTATATTCAAAGCCGTAGCTCAGGGCCGTCTCATACACGCCACGAAGCAGCATGCCTATAAACAGCACAATGTCCGGCAGCCCGATACCCAGGGCGCCCAGGCCCAGGCCCTCCGCCGTGGTCACGGTCATGTTCACCAGCCGGGAGCGCCGGGCCCCCTTGTATAGCTGCCGCAGTTCCTTTCGGCTGCCCCGTACCCGGAAGGCATAGTCCCGGATACTGTGCTCTGTGGATATCTTATCCACGGCATAGCTCTTCTCAATTATGGCCCCGCCCCGGTCGAACACCAGGGCAAAGCCCTTGCAGAAAGCGGCTTCCAATCCGGTGTACACCTTCCGGGGCACCTTGGCCTCCAGGCTCTCCTTCCACTTTGCCCCGGAGCGCTTTGCCGCCGCCGCAGCAAGCTGCTCCTCCCGCTTTCTGACGGCGGCCATTTCCCTGTCCACCGGGGACAGGGGCCTTTTTCTTTTTAACGGCATTAGTCCTCCTCTTCCGCCGGGCTCTCCCCCAGCTTCAAATCAATTCCGTATATATCCTCTATGGCTATGACGCTGCCGTCGGCCATTATGAGTCTCCCCTCATATTCGTCTATCTTCTTCACACGGCCACTGAGGGTGACAAGCGCCCCTCCCGTCTTCCGTTCATCCGCTTTGAAGCAGACGATATCAGCCTCCGGCCGCTCCTTTATGTGCTCACGGAGCCTGCGCAGCTCCCTGTCCAGTTCCTCTATCCGGTCCCTGTCCAGCTCTATCCTGCATTCCGTCAGCCGGGCCGCCTCCTCCACCGCCTCCTCGTAGCCTGTGAGGGCGGCAAAGGGGGCGAACTGGGCCGCCCTGTCCCCCACCGGCATAGGCGGATGATTGCGGGACACCGGATGGGGCAGATATATGATATCCTCATAGCCTTTGTCTCCCCTCATGCCCGGTGCCCTCCTATCTGGCGGTTCCTGTCCCGGCCCGTGGCCCCCTCCTGATAGCTGGTGCCGTGGAGGATGGCGTTCTTGCCGTATTTCTTTTTTATCTTCAGCATGGCCTGCTGCCTCCTCTCCTCCCGTTCCAGGGCTGCCCGGTCTTTTATCTCCCGGCAGTCTGAGGCCTCCAGGTCCCCGAAGAGGTCCAGCTGCTGAAAGCTCTCCTCTTTTCTTTCGCCTTTTATATTTACGTTGGCGGCCACCACATACATGCGCCGCACCTGGAGCTTTTTATCCACTATCCTGTCAAAGAGCTCCAGAGTCCTTTCCGTTATCAGCCGGTTGGAGGAGCTGAAACGGCCCAGGTTCACGGAGCCGTGGGCCGCCTTTGGGATATTCCGCCCGTACATGTCGGTTTTCATCTCTCCCTCAAAGCCGCTGCCGCCTTTAAGCATCTCATAACCCACGGTGAGGACTATCTGGTCGGTGACCAGGCCCTTGTCCACCAGGTCCAGCACCAGGGCGTCGGTCATTTCCCGCACTATCATTTTGGCCTCTTCAAAGCCGTAGGGCCGCTGGAGCACCTGGCCGCTGCTGATACTGTTGGTCTCCGGCCGGTAGCTCTTTATGTCCTTTATGGTGCAGGGCTCCCAGCCCCAGGCGTGGTCTATCAGCAGCTGGGCGTTGACCCCGAAGAGCTTGTAGAGAAGCTCCTCGTTGTAATAGTCCCCGTTTCCTCCCAGGGAGCAGCGGGCTATATCCCCCATGGTGCGCAATCCCACGGCCTCCAGCTTTTTGGCGTAGCCACGGCCCACCCGCCAGAAATCCGTCAGTGGTTCATGATCCCATAATATTTGACGGTAGCTTTTCTCGTTTAGTTCCCCTATACGCACCCCATCTCTGTCTGCTTTTGCCCGCTTGGCCATCACGTCCATTGCCACCTTGCAGAGGTACAGGTTGCTGCCTATCCCCGCCGTGGCGGTTATGCCGGTCTGAGACAACACCTCATGTATCATCAGCCGGGCAAAGTCGTGGGCGGAGATGTTCCTGGTTTTGAGATAGTCGGTAACGTCCATGAACACCTCGTCTATGGAATAGACATGTATATCCTCCGGGGCCACGAAGCGGGTATATATGTTATATATCCTGGTGCTGTATTCCATGTACTTTGCCATCCTGGGCTTTGCTACGATATAGTCCAGCTCCAACTCCGGGTCCGCCGCCAGCTCCCCGGCGCTGAAGGAGCTGCCGCCAAAGCCCCTGCCCTTCAGCCGTCCCCGGCGGCGGGCGTTCTCCGTCTTCACCTGATGCACCACCTCAAAAAGCCTGGCCCGGCCCGGGATGCCCAGGGCCTTCAGGGAGGGGGACACCGCCAGGCAGATGGTCTTTTCCGTGCGGCTGCTGTCCGCAACCACCAGGTTCGTGTCCAGCGGGTCCAATCCCCGCTCCGCGCACTCCACCGAGGCGTAAAAAGACTTCAGGTCTATGGCTATGTATGTCCTCTCTCCCATTGTTGTTCACCGCCCTTATTTTCTTAACACGATAATAATATAGCATATATTATCCTATTTGGCAATAAGCTATTGCAGCTTCCATAAAAGCCCCTGGGGAAAAGGCATAAAAAAGCTCCGGCCGGAGCCGGAGTTTTTCACGGGGCTTTGTCTCTGCCTCCCTGCTTTTGGGAGACGCTTCGATATATCACAGCGCATATCCACAGCCCCACCATGAATCCGCAGAAGTCCAGAAGCACGTCCTGAACCTGCGAACCCCGCTTTGACAGGAGCTGCAGAGACTCGTCTATAACTGCGGCGGAGAGCCCGGCAAAGGCGCAGTTCACAAAGCCCTGGCGGCTCTGCCTTCCTCTCAGGTGCAGCAGCAGGCTGAACTCGGCACCCAGAATACCGAACTCCACAAAGTGGGCCAGCTTCCTCAGGAAGTGGTCGCTCCCGGGGGAAAGGCGTATGCCTATCCACCGCAGCAGCTCCACTATCCTGTCCAGCAGCCCCCGGCTCATGGCCTGGGACTCCGCCCTGGGCATAAGGGAATTTATCCATATGAAGGCCAGGGTCAGGGCAATCAGTATCTTTATAAGGCGGCAGAGCCGCTCGTAGTCCCGCTTTTCCATCAGTCCTTATACTCGAACATCAGATCATACATGCTCACGGTGTCCCCGTCCTTAACACCCATCTCCTCCATGCGCTGGAAGACGCCGGCCTCCCGGAGCACCCGGTCGAAATACATGCGGCTCTCATAATCGGAGAAGTTCACCGTGGCCACCAGGCGCTGGAGCCAGGGGCCCTCCACTATCCACATGTCGTCGAACTGCTGGATGTTCAGCTCCCCGGAGGTGTCCACCACCGGCTCGGGGGGCACATATTCCGCCTCATAGCTGGCTATGGGAGGCAGCTCCCGGAGGCGGCGGGCGCACTCCTTCACCAGCTCCCGGGTCCCCTCGTGGGTCACGGCGCTGAGCTCAAAGAAGCTGTAGCCCTGCGCTTCCACATGGGCCTTCAGCCGCTGGATGTTCTCCCGGTCTCCGCCGAGCAGGTCGCACTTGTTGGCGGCCACTATCTGGGGCCTATCCGCCAGCTCCGGGCTGTACTGCTTCAGCTCGGCGTTTATGGCCTCGAAGTCCTCCACCGGGTCCCGGCCCTCGCTGCCGGACACGTCCACCAGATGGATGAGCAGGCGGCAGCGGTCGATGTGGCGCAGGAAGTCGTGGCCCAGCCCCGCTCCCTCGGCGGCGCCCTCGATTATACCGGGGATATCCGCCATGACAAAGGACACGCCCTCGTCCACATACACCACTCCCAGGTTGGGGTACAGGGTGGTGAAGTGGTAGTTTGCTATCTTGGGGTGGGCCTTGCTCACCACGCTGAGCAGGGTGGATTTGCCCACATTGGGAAAGCCCACCAGGCCGATATCCGCCAGCAGCTTCAGCTCCAGGGTGATGTCGTGGCTCTCCCCGGGCAGGCCCGGCTTTGCAAAGCGGGGCACCTGGCGGGTAGGCGTGGCAAAATGCATGTTGCCCCAGCCGCCCCGGCCGCCCTTGGCCGCCAGCCAGTCCTCCCCGGTGGACATGTCGTGCATGATGGCCCCGGTCTCCGTGTCCCGGATTATGGTGCCCCGGGGCACTTTTATATAGAGGTTTTCCCCGTCCTTGCCGTAGCAGCGCTTGCCCTGGCCGTTGGCACCGTTGCCCGCAACATATTTACGCTTGTATCTGAAGTCCATGAGGGTGGACATATTGTCGTCCACAACAAAGATGACATTGCCGCCCCGGCCGCCGTCGCCCCCGTCGGGGCCGCCTGCCGCCACGTATTTCTCTCTGTGGAAAGCCACGGCGCCGTCCCCGCCCTTGCCGGCGTGGATACTTATCCGGGCCTTGTCTACAAACGATGACGCCATAGTCTCCTCCTTTGCATCATAAAAGGAATGATAAGAAAAAGGCCGGACTGCTTGTCCGGCCTTGATGGTCAATTACTGAGCGATTTCTTCGTAAACAGAGACCTTCTTGCGGTCCTTGCCCATGCGCTCGAACTTCACGGTGCCGTCCACGAGGGCGAACAGAGTGTCGTCCTTACCCTTGCCCACATTGGTGCCCGGGTGGATTTTGGTTCCGCGCTGTCTGACAAGGATGTTGCCGGCCAGGACATACTGTCCATCGGCTCTCTTGGCACCAAGACGCTTAGACTCGCTGTCGCGGCCGTTCTTGGTAGAACCCATACCTTTTTTATGTGCCATTTAGCTTACACCTCCATAAGTCATAATCAGTTGCGGAATAAATTATGCGTTGATAGCTTCGATCTGAACCTTGGTATAGGGCTGTCTGTGGCCCTGAGTTCTGCGGTAGCCCTTTTTGGGCTTCATCTTGTAGACGCGGATCTTGGCGCTCTTGCCGGTCTTGACGACGTTGGCAGTTACGCTGGCGCCTTCGATGACGGGTGCGCCGAACTTGGCGACCTCACCGTCCACAACAGCCAGAACCTGGTCGAACTTCACAGTCTCGCCGGCAGCCACATCCAGCTTCTCAACGAAGATGACGTCGCCCTCTGCCACACGGTACTGCTTGCCGCCGGTAACGATAACGGCATGTTTCATGAACATTTTCCTCCCTCTCTTCAGGACTCGCTCTGGGGGTGGAGGCGGGCCTCAGCTTGTATACCCCTTCAATGCGGCTTGAATAGGATACCATATTGCTTCTCGGTTGTCAACGATTTTATTGCAATTTTTCCCGGTTTTTCCCGAAAAAACCGGGGGAGTCCCGCTCCCCCGGTTTAAAAGCATACTTCTCAGCCCACGGCCTCCACCGTGTCGGTGAGGATGGGGCCTCCGTCCTCGCCGATGCTCAGGTACAGCTGGTGCTCTCCGCCGGCATCCAGATAGCTTATCTGTATCTGGGGCATGCCTTCAGGCAGAGGGCATACCGCCTGGAGGGCCTCATCAGTCATTGCGCTGCAGCTCCAGAGGGTGGAAGCGGGATAGAACTTATCGGCATAGTCCCCCTTGGTCACGGCCACATTGCTTATACTGCCCCGGGCCACCAGATAGAACTCGCTCCCCTCCTGGTCTGCCACCAGCTTATCTATGATGGGCGTGCTGCCGTCCACCATGTCCTCGGCCCTGATAAGCTCGATGCTGCCGCTGCCCTCAAAGGCGGCGGGCAGCCATTTGTCGTCGATGTGCCCGGCAAGGTCCTCATAGGGTATGGTGAACTCCACTATCCCGGCGGCATAGCTGCTTATCTCATAGAGGTCCGGGAAGATGACCATGCCCTGGCTGCCGAAATACCAGGAGCCTTCTCTCAGCAGGGGGCTGAGCAGCTCCCCATAGCCGCTGCCTTCGGGGAGCAGGTTGACATCTATGCGCTGGGCCAGTTCCTGGTCGTTCTCTACCAGCTGCACCATATAGTCCACCAGGAAGGCGGACAGAGCCTCATAGTCGGAGCTCAGCTCCTGGAGGGTGATGAGGTGTCCATCGCTCAAATCGAAGCAATAGCCCTCATAGCCGTAGCTGCCGTGAGCCCCGCCGGTATACATATAGTCGTTATACAGCAAGGTAAGCACCTGGGAGTCAATGCGGGGCACGGAAACGCTGCGCTGGGAAGCCATCTCCAGAGGTACGCCCTCTGCGCCGGTCTCCACCACATAGCGGTAATTGTCCTCGGCCATGGTGAGCATGTTGTTGTAGCCGGTGCCCTGCATGCCGTCATATTCGTTGCCGGTGTAATAGGCCTCGTCCATAAGGGCGACACGCTCATTTATGGCCGCCGCCGTCTCATCTCCGCCCTCTATATAGACCACAGGCGTGTCATAGGAAAAGGTCAGGATGAGCTGGGTGCCGTTCTGGGGGTCATAGGCCTGCTGCGTATTGTTCTTTACAGTGACCATCACCTCTCCGGCGCTCTCCGGCGCCGGCTCCTCCGTGGGCTCCACGGTGGGGCTGGGACTGGGGCTGGCCTCCTGGGCCTCGGGAGTCACCGTAGGCAGAGGCGGCAGCTCCACATTGCTCAGCTCCTCACAGCCCGAAAGGCCCAGGATCATTGCCGCAGCCAGCAGCAAAACAAATATCTTTTTCATCTTTTACATCGTCCTTTCTTCAATTGGGAGTGACAATTCAAGCGACGGGTATGAGACGTCCGTCCCTGGGAAATTGTTCCGTCAGCCCAGGTCCTCCACAGGTATTTCCCTGGCTATGGAGGAGTTTGTGTAGCGTTTATCCTCAGTGACTTCCTTAATAATATCTATCTCCGGGGGAAAGTCCACCGCCTGGCATTCATCCTCCAGCTCTATCTCCATTATGGCCCGGTCGCTCCAAAAGGGATAGATGTCTATCTCAAAGTTCTGCCCCCTGTATTCCAGCACATACCTCCGCTTTTCCACGGGCCTGCGCTTGGGATCGGCCAGCAGGAGAAGCTGCCTGTATTCCTCTTCGCTTATCTCCCGCTCATATTCTTCCCGGCGCATGCTGCTTATATGTCTCTTCTCCGTGTGGGTAAAGACAGTCCCGTTTTTCCCGCTGCGCCGCCGCACTCTGCCGCTGAGGCCCTTTTCTCCCTTTTCCAGGTATGTCTGCACTATATCCGCAGCCTGGGCTGCGGTCTCCAGCCACTGGATATCCGGCATGCGTATAAGGAATTTGCGCTCTATCTCCAGACAGTCATCTCTCATTTTTATCTCTCCCCATGTGTCCTCTCGGATATACTGCAATTATAAATTGCATAAAATCAAAAATCAAGAGCCGCCGCTTTTGTACATATCCAACCAATTGTTTATTGATTAAGTTCCCATGCTTGTTGTATACTTAACATATCGAATTATGTGTTCTTATTCAAAAACTTCTTTTTTTACAGGAGGAACAGATATGGCAAACAGACCGAACATACTCAAGCTTGCCACCAAGATCAGCCTTGAGAGCATGACCTACACCGGCATCACCTACAAGGACAGCGAGTACCGCATCCTGGCCCCCATCGTGGATGACGATAT
>DVHY01000007.1 GCA_018711755.1 Candidatus Limivicinus faecipullorum
GGTTTCTCCATAGGCATAAAAAATCGTGGCCGCAAGCAAGCTTGCGACCACGTGGTTGCGGGGGAAGGATTTGAACCAACGACCTCCGGGTTATGAGCCCGACGAGCTACCAGCTGCTCTACCCCGCGATATTTACTTAGCTAATAGAGAATAGCACATTAATGGTCTATTGTCAATACCTGCTCTGGAATTTTTTTGCATTTCAAGCAAAAGCCTTTTTCCCTTTGTCCCTGCCGCTTTCATGATCTCTCCATATCCATGGGCTTTTCCGGCATACAGGGCATGGAGGCCTTGACATGCAGGAGTCTATAAAGCCAAGCGGAGGCATACAGCAAAACGGCAGGCTGGAGAGCCAGAGCTCCAGCCTGCCGCTTATTCTCATTTTAGGTCATGCTCAGCTGCTCTGCTTGTCCCCTCCGCCGCTTTTTGCTTTACCGTGGTAATAACGGCGGCGGTTGGAGCTGCGGCGGCTCTGGCCTTCCTTAGGGGCAGCCTCGTCCTGGGCGGGCTTCTGTCCCCCTTCGGGGGCAGGCGTATGGACTTTGGCCTCCACCTTCACCACCTTGGTCCCGGGCTTACTCCTGCTGCTCTTACGGCTCTTGCCCGCTTTGGGCTGGGGCTTTACCTCCTGAACGCTTTCCGCCGCCGGGACAGCCTGGGGTTTCGGCTGCTGCTTTTTCTGGCGGCTGCGGCGCCGGCCTGTACTGCGGCTTTTGCTTTCACTCTTCTCCGCCTCCACAGGCTGCTCCGCCGCAGGCTCCGCAAAGGAGACCACCCACTGGTCCTCCGTTTCCTCCGGCTCTTCCGGCTCCGGCACGTAGTTGAGCACATGGGGGGGAGTCTCCCCGTCCTTGGGCCGGCCCCCGGGGACGGCGCACAGCTCGTTCGCCTTATACTGGCGCAGGGAGTCGTCGCTGTCGTTGTCCAGCTTCACCTTTACAGTCTGGCGCAGGAGGTTCACCTGCACCGCCGTGCCGTAACCGTCCTTGGTCTCCACGAAAGCGCCCTGCTTCGGGACCTTTTTGATAAGCTCCTCATAGGCCTCCTGCTCGTAGCGGAGGCAGCACATCAGCCTGCCGCAGCTGCCGGAGATCTTGGCCGGGTTGAGGGAGAGGGACTGGACCTTTGCCATCTTGGTGGACACGGGCTGGAACTCGTCCAGAAACTGGCTGCAGCAATAGGGCCGGCCGCAGATGCCGATGCCGCCTATCATCTTCGCCTCGTCCCGGACGCCTATCTGTCTGAGCTCGATACGGTTGCGGAATATCCCCGCCAGGTCCTTCACCAGCTCCCGGAAGTCCACCCGTCCGTCAGAGGTGAAGAAGAACATGGTCTTGTTGCCCTCGAAATTGCACTCCACGTCCACCAGCCGCATGTCCAGACCGTGCTCGGCGATCTTCTGCTGGCAGATCTCAAAGGCCTCTTTTTCTCTGCGCTTGTTGATCTCCTCCACTCTCAGATCATCCTGAGTGGCGATGCGCACCACCGGGCGCAGGGGCTGGACGACGGAAGTATCCATCACCATATGGTTGCCCCGGCAGCAATCCACTATCTCAAGGCCCTTGGAGGTCTCCACTATGACCTTGGTGCCGGCCTCTACCTGGAAGCCGTTGGGGGCAAAGTAATAGCTCTTGCCCCTGTTTTTAAATCTGACGCTTATAACTTCTATCAATGACTTATCCTCTGTTTCCGCCACCGGCGATGGAGTCCACCGCCAGCAGTCCAAATATATGTTTTACTCCAACATTCAATCGGAGATATGCAGAGCAGCGCTCAAGCAGCTCATAGAGCTCCTCCAGCTGTCTGACGCTCAGGCCCAGGTTTTTCTTCCTGCCGCAGAGCATGTCTCCCAGCCGTTCCATGGCGCAGTCCACAAAATCGGCGGCGCTGCGGCCGTCCATACCCTCGTTGCGGCAGCACCAGCTGCATAGCTTCGCCCTGTCCCCGGAAGCCACGGTTTTGAGATAGGCCTCCGCCAGGGCGTCCTGCTCCCTGTTCCCGGCGGCGGACACCCCGCCGCAGTTTATCTGGGTACAGCGGGAACGCACCGTAGGCAGCAGGCGGCTGGCATTGGTGGTACACAGCAGGAATACCGCTCCCAGGGGCGGTTCCTCCAGCAGCTTCAGGGCCGCGTTTTGGGCCGGGATATTCATTGTCTCCGCTTCACGGATGATATAGACCTTCCGCTGCGCCTCGTTGGGCATGACACAGGCGTCGGCGGAGAGGCTGCGTATCTGGTCCACGCCGATCTCCCGCTTGAGCCTGCCCTTGTCGTCCTCCAGCCTTCCGAGAGTGATGACGTCCGGGTGTATATCCTCCGCCACTTTCCGGCAGTGGCGGCACAGGCGGCAGGGTCTGGGCTCCGGCCCGGTACACACTGCGGCGGCAGCCATGTCCCTTGCGGCGGCCATTGCCTCGTCTATGGAGGCGGCGCAGATGAGATTGCTCTGAGAGACCGGGCCGGCGTATTCCGTCCTTCTCTCCTTCACCCTCAGCACCTCCAAAAAATTCAGCTCTACAACTGCTTATTTTACCTTTTTATTTTCGTTCAGTCAACTATATTTAAGGCTATAAAAAACATTCAGAATTATTAATAATTTTCCACTTTACCTGGTTTTTTTACGATGCTATAATATAATGAAGAATTTTAGAGGAGGCGGCGTCAATGGCAGCCACGAAAAAGCGCCTTATCACTGCTTTGATATTAGTTTGTCTCTGCCTGTCCTTCTGCGCGCTTGTCCCGACTCAGGCCAGCGCCGACGGGGAGATAAGCAAGGTCCTTGTCACCCTGTCCCGGGAGCCGGTAGCTATGGACGGGGTGTACAGCGCCTCCGTCGCTACCAGCACCGAGGGCTGCAGTATCGTCAGTTACGGCTGGTATGACTCCGGCGGCAGCTTGGTGGACGGCGGCAACTTCGGCACCAATACATACACTGTGGAGATAGTCGTCAATGCCGTAGACCCCTACCATTTTGCCGACACTCTGGAAGTCTATCTGAACAACTCCGCCGTTAACTACAGCCTCAACGGCAGTTCCAGCCTGACCATCAGGCGTGACTATACTCCCCAGCTCTGGGCCCCCAGCATCACCAAGAACCCCACCAGCGAAAATGTGGAGGTGGGTGAGCTGGCCTCCTTTGTAGCTATCGCCTCCTACACCGAGACTTATGAGTGGACAGCCACCAGCCCCGACGGCAAGACCACCTGCAACTGCAACGATCTGCCCGACCTGTTCCCCGGCGTGTCCATCGGCGGGGACGGCAAGGAGAAGATGAATATCCGCAACGTCCCGGCGGAGATGGACGGCTGGAAGGTGCGCTGCACCTTCAAAGGCCCCGGGGGCAGCGCCACCTCCAACTGGGCCACGGTGAACGTGAAGGTCCCGGCGACGCCCAGCCCCAGCCCCTCCCCCAGCCCTTCTCCCTCTCCTTCGCCCAGTCCCAGCCCCTCCCCCTCGCCCACTGCCAGTCCCAATCCTGCCGATGACCCCAACCATGTGCACACCTATTCCGGGACCTGGTCCTACGACGACAGCAAGCACTGGCGTGAGTGCGACTGCGGCGCCAGGACCGACGAGGCCGAGCACGACATGGAGTGGACGGAGCTGACCGAGGCCACCAAGGAAAGCCCCGGTATGGAGCAGGGCGTGTGCAAGGTCTGCGGCTACACCACCCAGCGGGAGACGGAGTACAAGGGCATGTCCCTCATACTGAAGATACTCCTTTGGATAGTTATAATCGCCGCTCTCCTGGCTGCCGCCTGGTTCATCTTCAACACTATCTCCAATAACAAGCGCCGCAAACGGCGCAAAAAGAGCAGCCGCGGCTCCGGCAGCTACAGCAGCCGCAGCGAGAGCAGCCGGCACAGCAGCGACTACAGCGGCCGCAGCGAGAGCAGCCGCCGCAGCAGCGGAAGCAGTCACAGCCGGAACGGCAGCCACAGCAGCCATGAGCACTATGAAGGCCGCCACGGCCAGCACGGCGGGAACAGCTCCTACGACCAGTGGGACGACTCCCGCTGGGGCGACAGATAAATCCCAGAGCGCAAATAAACAGTAAACCGCAAAACAGCAGGCAGCTAAAAACTGCCTGCTGTTTTTTACGGCCCGGCCCGGGCATCAGCCTCGGCCGATGAGGCTGTAGTTCAGGGTATCGGCAATGTAGTCCACATCCTCCTGCGTCATGCTGTCCGCCCCGCGGACAGAGACGGTGAAGAAGGAATTTTCCAGATACACATAAATGTAGGCCTTCCTGCCGTTGAAGAGTATATTCAGCTCCGTGCCGTCGGGGGCAGTATGGCTGTACTCGCTGAATGAGTCTAAATTCCGCTCCGGCGCCACCACCTCGTATCCGCTGGACAGGGTGGAGTACATGGAGTTGTAGCCGTAGCAGGTGACCCGCTCCCCGGAGGAGGGCAGATCCACATAGTAACTTACGCAAAAGGTCCCCTCGCCGAACCAGTATACCTTGTCAAAGCCCACCGGGGTCTCATAGAAGATATTTCCGGCGCAGCCCATTTCCGCCGTCTTTTCCGCCAGCTGCTGATTGGTTAGGAAGCCCGCCCCGCTGATGCCGCCGGTCTCACTGCTCAAAGCGGATTGCATGGCTTTGCGCAGATTAAGGCCATATTTCGCCGCTATCTCTTCCAGCCTGCAGGCGTCCTCTTCCGAGTACACCCGATAGCTAAGGTCATATCCCCCATAGGGCAGACCTTGCCGCTCCACCCATGACTCATACTGTCTCCAGTCCTCCATGGAGACCGTGCCCCTCTCCTCCCCCTCCCGGGTCTTCAGGAGCAGTTCCACCGTACCGTCCTCCTTTTCCGTGGATTGCAGGACGCCCCCTTTTCCAAGGACAAACTTCATGGAGTCCGGGACCTCCCTGTCGGTACGCTCATCCATATACTCTTCCCACTCCGCCCAGGCGGCCTTGGATGCGGCCAGCTTTTCCTCCAGTTCATCCGTGTCCTTCAGGGCATTCTCCTGAGCCCCGGCGCTTTCCGTCTCCTCCGGTACCGTCTGGGGCTGGGTGAGGGATATCTTGGAAAACTCCTGCCCGTTTATCTCCAGCGTGTCTTCCAGCAGCAGGGCCCGGAAATCCAGCAGCCCGGCGGCAAAGGCTGCGGTTACCATGAAGGAGGCAATAATGGCCGCTATCAGCAAGGTCCTGTACACTCGCCTTCCCGTCCCGGCCTTGGCCCTTTTGCCCGCCGCCAGGGCCTCGGCCAGCATATCCTCGTCCATGTATTGGAGTATATTGTCCCAGTCATAGTGTTTCATACTGCGATACCCTCCTTTTTCAGATAGTCCCTCAGCCCCCGGCGGATGCGGTACAGCCGGGAGGACAGCACTTTTTTCGTCTCCCCAAAATCTCTGGCCAGGCTGTCCATGTCCTCCATGAGAAAATAGCGGCGGAGAAACAGCCGTCGGCCGTCCCCGCCCAGAGTACGCAGATAGCCGTTTATCAGCTCCGCCAGCTCCTCCGCCTCCATGTGCTCGGTGATGCTCCCCGCCGAGGCCAGGCACTCATCCAGCTCCGAGTACAGCACATCTCCCCTGCCGTCCCGCTTCTGCCGATGCTTTTGCCGCAGAGCCATCAGGGCGCCGTTGCGGTTTATCTTGGCGGCATAGGCCAGCAGCTGCCGGGGCCGCTGGGGCGGGATGCTGTCCCACAGCTTCATGTAGGTGTCGGACACCACTTCCTCCGCATCCCTGGGGTCTTTCAGGATGTTCAGGGCGGCGGAGCGGAGGATGCCCCCGTATTTTCTGTCCACCAGCTCCAGGGCCGTTTGAGACCGCTCCCAGAACAAGGCCGTTATCTTTTCATCGTCCATAGTCTGCTCCCTTCTTTTTGCTCTTCACTCATAAAGATGCCGAAAGCCCGGGGATATCACGGCCGGGGAAAATATTTTTGGGAGAATAATAAATAAGGCCCCGCCATGACAGCGGGGCCTGATAAATTCCCTATTTGCTTATCACCTTGCCCAGCACCCGCAGGGGCAGCTCCGGGGAGATGACTATATCCTCATACT
>DVHY01000058.1 GCA_018711755.1 Candidatus Limivicinus faecipullorum
GCTTTTGGCCATAGGCCAGCAGATACACGAGAAGAGCCCGGAAAAGAGCATCGCCTATATAAAAGGGGACGAGTTCACCAATCAGCTGGTGAAATCCATCAAGGACGGCACCGCAGAGGAGTTTCGCCAGAAATACAGGAACGTGGACCTGTTCCTGGTGGACGATATCCAGTTCATCGCCGGCAAGCAGCAGACCCAGAACGAGTTCTTCCACACCTTCAACAACATCTATGAGGCGGGACACCAGATAGTCATCACCTCCGACCGGCCGCCCCTGGAGATGTCCATCCTGGACGACAGGCTGCGCACCCGCTTCGAGGGCGGGCTGATGGCGGATATCCAGCCCCCGGACCTGGAGACCCGCATGGCCATCACCCGCAACAAGGCCGGGCAGCTGGGCCTGCTCCTCTCCGACGATGCGGTGGAGTACATCGCCAACAACATCACCGCCAATATACGGCAGATAGAGGGCGTGATAAAGCGCCTCACCGCCTATAAGGAGATACTGGACGACATCATCACCATAGACTCTGTGAAGCGGGCCATAAAGGACGTGATAAGGATAGGCACCTATATCCCCACCCCCGAGAGCATCATCCGGGAGACCGCCCGCTACTACTCCCTGAAGCCCGAGGACCTGAGAGGCCAGAGCCGCTCCAAGAACACCGCCATGGCAAGGCAGGTATCAATGTACCTGATGCGCTCGCTGACAAACCTCTCCCTAAAGGACATAGGCGCCGAGTATGAGGACAGAAACCACGCCACGGTCCTCAGCTCCATACGCAAGGTGGAGGACCTGCTGAAGACCGACCCCGCCATGGCCGGCACCGTGAGGGACATCACCTCCAATATAAATTCTGTCTGAGCTTTCCACAAAGAGCTGTGGGAAAGTTGAAAGAGAGATGTTGAAAGGCCGAGAGCCTCCGCCCCCTGTGGGAAAGCCCTTTTTTGTTCACAAAAACTTCAACATTGAAAAGCCCCTGTTTTCAGCGGCCGGGAGGGCTTTTCCACAAAAAATTTTCCTACTACTATCACTACTAAAAATATTTAGATTTATTTATTATATAAAAAATTTTTTCTTTTAGGAGTATGAGATATGAACTTCAGCTGTGAGAAATATCTGCTTCAGAACGCCTGCGCCACGGCCTCCAGAGCCGCCGCCGGCAAAAGCCCCATCCCCGCCCTGGAGGGCCTGCTCATCCAGGCCGGAGAGGATATAAGGGTCACCGGCTACGATCTGAAAAAAGGCATATACACCAGCCTCCAGGCCGATATCAGCGAGGCCGGCTCCGTGGTGGTGGGCGCCAGGCTCTTCGGAGAGATGATGCGCCGCCTGCCCGACGGCATAGTGAAAGTCAGCTGCGACGTGAACAACAACGTGAATGTGAAATGCGGCAAGAGCGAATTCAACTTCATGGGCATCAGCGCCCAGGATTACCCGGAGATGCCGGAGGTGGACGCCCTCAACAGTATTTCCCTGCCCAGAAAAATACTGGGGGAGATGATAAACCAGACCATCTTCGCCGTGTCCGACAGCGACGTGAGACCCATATACACCGGCACCCTCTTTGAAGTGGAGGGGGACGAGCTGACCCTGGTGTCCGTGGACGGCTACCGTCTGGCCCTGCGCCGGGAAAAGCTGGAAAAGGCCAAAATGGAAAATTGCAGCTTCGTGGTCCCCGGCTCCGCCCTCAGCGACGTGGAGCGCATCTGCTCCGACAGCGAGGATATGGCTGAGATATCCGTGGGCTCAAAGCATATATCCTTCTCCATAGGCGGCACCGTTGTGGTATCCAGAAGACTGGAAGGGGAATTCCTCAACTATAAAAAGTCCATACCCGACAGCTTCAAATATGAAGTGAAGGTGGACAGAGGGGAGTTCATGTCCACTATAGACAGGGTCTCCCTTATCGTCAGCGAGAAAAACAGCAGCCCCGTGCGTATGAATATAGGCGACGGCAGCATCCACTGCCTCTGCGTCACCCCCATCGGCCGGGCCGAAGACACCTGCTCCTGCGAAGGGGACGGGGAGGGCCTGGAGATAGGCTTCAACGACCGCTACCTGAAAGACGCCCTGAAAGCCGCCGGAGAGGATGAGCTGAAAGTCTGCCTCAACAGCCCCTCCTCCCCCTGCATCATCCGGGCCGCCGACGGCGGGGACAGCTTCACCTATATGGTGCTGCCGGTGCGCCTCCACGCCTGACAGAAGCATAGGTACCGGGGGACTGAATATTGAAAAATATGGAAAAAATAACTATAGATACCGATTTTATCAAGCTGGACTCCCTGCTGAAATTCGCCGCCGCCGTGGGCACCGGGGGCGAGGCAAAACAGGCTATCGCCCAGGGATATGTGAAAGTCAACGGAGAGGTCTGCACCATGAGAGGTAAAAAGCTCAGGCCGGGAGATAAGGTTGAATTCCAGAATATGGAATTTGAAATAGTAAAGGCATGATAGTAAAGCGCATAGCCCTGAACGGTTTCAGGAATTACGACTTTGAGACCGTGGAATTTATAGACGGCACCAACGTCATCGCCGGGCAAAACGCCCAGGGGAAGACCAATCTTCTGGAGGCGGTGTACATGCTCTCCTGCGGCAGGAGCTTCCGCACCCGCTTCGACAGGGAGCTGGTGGGCTTCGACTGCTCCTGGGCGGAGATACTGGCGGACGTGTTCAGCCACGGCCGGGAACAGACCATAAGCATCAGGCTCCAGCCGGGCCAGGGAAAACAGATAAAGGTCAACTCCGTGAAAAAGAGCGCCGGGGAGCTGAGCCAGGTGGTGAACGCCGTGCTCTTCTGCCCTGACGATCTGAACATGATAAAGGAGGGGGCGGCGGTGAGGCGGCGGCTCATGGACAACGCCATCAGCCAGATACGCCCCAGATACGCCCAGTATCTCACGGAGTTCAACCGGCTCTACGAGCACAAGACCAGGATACTTAAAGACTGGCGGGAAAAGCCCTCATTGCTGGGCGCTCTGGACGAGTTTTCCGATGGGATGTGCAGGGCCTCCGCCCAGCTCATCCGCTACAGGGCCTCCTTCGTCCAGCGGCTCAGGGAGGCGGCGGCCCCCATACACCGGGAGTTCTCCGGCAAGGGGGAGGAGCTGGAGATGGAATACAGGACCGTCAGCTCCGTGAAGGACCCCTTTGCTCCGGTGAAGGAGATATATTACGATATCTCAGAGCACCAGGAGCGGCACCGCCAGGCGGAGCTGGACAGCGCCCAGTGTCTCACCGGCGCCCACAAGGACGACATAGAGATATATATAAACGGCAGGGCGGCCAGAAGCTACGCCTCCCAGGGCCAGACCAGGACGGCGGCACTGTCGGTGAAGCTGGCGGAGCGGGAGATATTCCTGAGGGAAACAGGGGAGTACCCCATACTGCTGCTGGACGACGTGCTCTCGGAGCTGGACGAGAAGCGGCAGGAGTTCGTCCTCAACCGCATCGGCGGGGGCCAGACCCTGATAAGCTGCTGCGAGGACGAGGGCATCTCCCGGCGCACCGGGGGCAAGGTGCTCTTTGTGGAAAAGGGCAGGATAAAATGAATTATCTGCATCTGGGCAAGGGCTGGGTGGTGAACACGGAGGAGATAATGGCTATCTTCGACCTGGACCTCACCTCCCAGTCCCACCTGACAAGAAAATACCTGAGCATGGCAGAAAAGGCGGGACAGGTGATAAACGCCTCGGAGGATATACCCAAATCCTTCGTCGTCTGCTGGGACGGTAAAAAAAGAACTTTGTATCTCTGCCAGATGGCGGCGGCCACGCTGCTGCGCCGGGCCGAGGCGGGGATGCTGTGAAATGGAGATTTTTAAATGTCAGAAAACATAGAAAGAGCGGCACAGGAATACGACGCTTCACAGATACAGGTCCTGGAGGGCCTGGAGGCCGTGCGCAAGCGCCCGGGCATGTACATCGGCTCCACCTCCTCTTCGGGACTGCACCACCTGGTCTACGAGATAGTGGACAACTCCATAGACGAGGCCCTGGCGGGCTTTTGCAGCCACATAGAGGTGTGCATCGAGGAGGGGGACATCATCTCCGTCCAGGATAACGGCCGGGGCATCCCCGTGGATATCCAGGAGCAGACCGGGAAAAGCGCCCTGGAAGTGGTATTCACCGTGCTCCACGCCGGGGGCAAGTTCGGCGGCGGAGGCTACAAGGTCTCCGGCGGCCTCCACGGCGTGGGCGCTTCCGTGGTCAACGCCCTGTCGGAGTGGCTGGAGGTCCAGGTCCACAAGGACGGAAAGATATACCAGATGAGCTTCTCCCGGGGAAATATCACCCAGGGCATACACGTGGTGGGAGAGACGGAGCGCCACGGCACCTTCGTGCGCTTCAAGCCCGACCCGGAGATGTTCGACGACACGGTCTACGATTACGAGATACTCCACCGGCGCATGCGGGAGCAGGCCTTCCTCAACGGGGGACTGCGCATCACCATAGAGGACAAGCGAGCGGGCATGGAACAGAGCGAGACCATGTGCTACGAGGGGGGCATCAGGGAGTTCGTCCGCTATATAAACAAGAACAAAAACCCCATCCACGAGGACGTGATCTACCTCAGCGGCAGCAAGGACGAGGCCATAGCGGAGATAGCCCTCCAGTATAACGACGGCTACAACGAGACTCTCGTCTCCTTCGCCAACGACATACACACCCCGGAGGGTGGCATGCACGAGACCGGCTTCAAGACCGCCCTCACCAGGGTCATAAACAACTACGGCCAGAAAAACAACATCATCAAGGGTGACGACAAGGTCTCCGGGGACGACGTGCGGGAGGGCATTGCCGCCGTCATCTCCGTGAAGCTGCCGGAGGCCCAGTTCGAGGGCCAGACCAAGCAGAAGCTGGGCAACGCCTATATAAGGACCCTGGTGGACAATATCGTGTCCGAGCAGCTGGCCACCTACTTCGAGGAGCACCCGGCAGTGGCCAAGGCGGTGCTGGACAAGGCCATGATGGCAAACCGTGCCCGGGAGGCCGCCAGAAAGGCCAGAGAGTCCGTGAGAAGAAAGACCGGGCTGGAGAGCGGACAGATGCCCGACAAGCTCCAGGACTGCAACGAGCGGGACCCCTCCCTGTGCGAGATATACATCGTTGAGGGCGACAGCGCCGCCGGCTCCGCCATCCAGGGCCGTGACTCCCGCTTCCAGGCCATACTGGCCATGTGGGGCAAAATGCTCAACGTGGAAAAAGCCCGGGCCGACAAGATATACGGCAACGACAAGCTCTATCCCCTTATCGTGGCCCTGGGGGCCGGCATAGGGGACGAGTTCAACATCGAAAAGCTCCGCTACCACAAGATAATCATCATGGCGGATGCGGATGTGGACGGCTCCCATATACGCACTTTGCTGCTCACCTTCTTCTTCAGATACATGCGGCCCCTTATCGAGCACGGCTATGTGTATTCCGCCGTGCCGCCCCTGTATAAGCTCACCCGGGGCAAGACCCAGAAGGTGGCCTACTCCGACGAGGAGAGGGACAGGCTCAGCGCCCAGCTGAGAGCCGACAACCCCAACGCCAAGGTGGATATCTCCCGCTTCAAGGGCCTGGGCGAGATGGACCCCCACGAGCTGTGGGAGACCACCATGGACCCGGAAAAGCGCACCCTGCGGCGCATAACCCTCAGCGACGCGCTGAGAGCAGACCAGATATTCACCGTGCTCATGGGGGAGGACGTGGAGCCGCGCCGGGACTGGATAGAGCGCAACGCCAAGTACGTGGCCAACCTGGATATCTGAGGAGGTGAGGGAAAATGGCACACAAGAGAGACTACAAGCCTGAGGATATCGCCTTTCCCAATCAGGCCATAACCGAGTCGGAACTGGTCAGCGAGATGCAGACAAGCTATATAGATTACGCCATGAGCGTCATCGTGGGCCGGGCCCTCCCCGACGTGAGGGACGGTTTGAAGCCGGTACACCGGAGGATACTCTACACCCTGTACGAGGATAACCTCACCTCCGACAAGCCCTTCAAAAAGTCCGCCACCTGTGTGGGCGACGTGCTGGGCCGCTACCACCCCCACGGAGACAGCTCGGTCTACGACGCCATGGTGCGTCTGGCCCAGGACTTCTCCATGCGCTACATGCTGGTGGACGGCCACGGCAACTTCGGCTCCGTGGACGGAGACCCCCCGGCAGCCTACCGTTATACCGAGGCAAGGCTCTCCAAAATATCCAACGAGATGCTGCGGGATATAGACAAGGACACCGTGGACTGGGACCCAAACTTCGACGAGACACGAAAAGAGCCCAGGGTCCTGCCCTCCCGTTTCCCCAATCTCCTGGTCAACGGCAGCAGCGGCATCGCCGTGGGCATGGCCACCAATATCCCGCCCCACAATCTCAGGGAAGTGATAAACGCCTGCATCTGCCTGCTGGAAAACCCGGAGGCGGGGCTTTCGGAGCTGATGCAGCACATCACCGGGCCGGACTTCCCCACCAGGGGCATCATCATGGGCCGCAGCGGCATACGCCAGGCCTACGCCACCGGCCGGGGCAAGGTGATAGTGAGGGCCCGCACCGAGTTTGAGGAGCACGGCCAGAACCGCATACGCATAATAGTCACGGAGCTGCCCTACCAGGTGAACAAGCGGCAGCTGATAAAGAACATCGCCGACCAGGTCCACGACAAACGCCTGGAGGGCATATCCGACCTGCGGGACGAGACCGACCGCAACGGCATGCGCATGGTCATAGAGCTGAAGAGGGACGCAAACCCCCAGGTGGTGCTCAACCGCCTCTTCGCCCAGACCGCCATGCAGAGCAGCTTTTCCATAAACATGCTGGCCCTGGTGAACAATCAGAGCCAGCCCAGGATACTCTCTTTGAAGGACATCCTGAGCGAGTACCTGAAGTTCCAGGAAGAGCTCATCGTCCGCCGCACCAGGTACGACCTGAGAAAGGCGGAGGAGCGGGCCCATCTGCTGGAGGGACTGCTGATTGCCCAGGACAATATAGACGAGGTCATCCGCATCATCCGCTCCAGTTATGACGACGCAAAGCAGCGGCTCATGGAACGCTTCGGCCTCAGCGATGTCCAGGCCCAGGCCATCTGCGACATGCGCCTTATCTCCCTCCAGGGCCTGAACCGGGAAAAGCTGGAGGCGGAGTACAAGGAGCTGGAGGAGAAGATAAGCTATTACAGGGAGCTCCTGGCCGACCCGGAGAAGATAAAGGCCGTGCTGAAAGAAGAGCTGGCCGCCATCCGGGACAAGTACGGCGACGAGAGAAAGACCGAGATACAAGACGTGGCCGACGAGATAGACGTGGAGGACCTTATCGAAGAGGAGCAGTGCGTCTTCACCCTCACCCACGGCGGCTATATCAAGCGCCTGCCCGTGAGCGAGTACCGCAGCCAGGGCCGGGGCGGCAAGGGCATCAGGGCCATGGCCACCAAGGAGGAGGACTATATGGACACGGTGTTCACCGCCTCCACCCACGACTATATCCTCTTCTTCACCAGTAAGGGCCGGGTCTTCCTGAAAAAGGGCTACACCATACCCGAGGCCGGCCGCAACGCCAGAGGCACCAA
The DNA here is from genome assembly GCA_018711755.1 of Candidatus Limivicinus faecipullorum. Classification (GTDB taxonomy): domain Bacteria; phylum Bacillota; class Clostridia; order Oscillospirales; family Oscillospiraceae; genus Limivicinus; species Limivicinus faecipullorum. Next base: position 7,551 of record DVHY01000058.1, read on the forward strand.
TATCGTCAACATCATACCTATAGACACCGGGGAGGACCGGGAACAGGTCAGCGCCATGATACGGGGCCGGGGCATGGAGGAGGACTGCTATCTCCTCTTCGTCACCAGAAACGGCACCGTCAAGCGCATGGAGCAGTCCGCCCTGCGGAACATCCGCTCCAGCGGCATAAGGGCCCTGACCCTGGAAGAGGGGGACGAGCTCATCACCGTGCTCCAGACCTCCGGGGATGAGAACATCCTCATCGCCACCAGAAACGGCATGGCCTGCTGCTTCAGCGAAAAGGACGTGCGGCCCATGGGCCGCGCCGCCGTGGGCGTGCGGGGCATAAAACTGAGAGAGGGCGACTATGTTATAGGTGCGGGCAGCTCCGGCAGCGGGGAGAGCCTGCTGAGCATCACCGAAAAGGGCTACGGCAAACGTACGCTCCTCAGCGAATACCCGGTCCACGGCCGGGGCGGCCTGGGAGTCATCAGCTACAAGCTCAACCACAAGACCGGCCAGGTGGCGGACGTGAAGATAGTTGGGCCGGGAGAGGATATTCTTGTCATCAGCGACGACGCCACCATCATCCGCATGGCGGCGGACAGCATATCCCTGCTGGGCCGGGCCACCCAGGGCGTGAGAGCCATGCGCCTGGGCGAGGGCAGCCGGGTGATATCCATAGAAAAGACCGACAGCGAGACCGAGGAGGATAACGGGGACGCCGCCGGAGAGGACATGGCGGAACAGTCCCACAAGGAGGAATAAGCCATGTACGGCAGGAAAAGAGACAGTAAGTCCAAAAATCAGAGCGGTTCCCTTATTTATATCGCAGTCTTTGTGGTGCTGATGCTGCTGTCCGGCGGCATAAGCGGCCCTCTGCTGGCCCTGATAATCGGTGTGGCAGTCATCGGGGCCGTGGGATATCTGGCCTTCTACTTTGGCAAGAAGTATCTGAAAAACAAGCAGGAGGGCAGCCCCCGCCCCAGAAGGGCCTACACCAACCACCAGAACCACAAGCCCAGAGCCTATAACCCCGGGGAGATACGGGACCAGGACAATCTCCGCCGCCTGCAGCAGCTGGACAGCTTCCTGGAAAACGGGCTCATAGACCGGAAGGAATACAATGTGCTCCGGGCCAAGTATGAGCGGTATATGAGGGAAAATGAAAACAGTTGAGATTTACACCGACGGGGCCTGCTCCGGCAACCCGGGCCCCGGGGGCTGGGGGGCCATCCTCCGCTATAAGGGCAGGGAAAAGGAGCTCAGCGGCGGGGAGGAGCAGACCACCAACAACCGCATGGAGCTCACCGCCGCCATCAAGGCCCTGGAGGCCCTGAAGGAGCCCTGCGCCGTGGAACTGTATTCCGACTCCAAGTACCTGGTGGAGGCCCTGGAAAAGGGCTGGGCCGAGAGCTGGCGGGAAAAGGGCTGGGTGAAGTCCGACAAGAAGCCCGCCCTGAACCGGGACCTGTGGCAGCGGCTGCTGGAGCTGCTGGAAAAGCACAGCGTCAGCTGCCACTGGGTGAAGGGCCACGCCGAAAACGAATTCAACAACCGCTGCGACGCTATGGCGGTTGCCATGAGGGACAGCTTTGCAAGGTGATATTATGGAAAAAAATTTTTACGGCAATCCCTTTAAGCTGTTCATGTCCTATGTGGCGGGGCACAAAAAGCTCTTCGCCATCGACATGGGCTGCGCCCTGCTGGTGTCGGTGATAGACCTGGCCTTCCCCTATGTGTCCAGAGTGTCCATGAACAGCCTGCTGCCAAACAGGCTGTTCGCCCTGTTTTTTACCGTCATGGGCATCATGGTGGCCGCCTATGTGATAAAGGCGGCGCTGTACTACATAATCACCGTGGTGGGACACAGGATGGGCGTGCTCATTGAGGCGGACATGCGCCGGGACGTGTTCACCCACATGCAGGACCTGTCCTGCAGCTTCTACGACAAAAACCGCACCGGCGTGCTCATGAGCCGCATAACCAGCGACCTCTTCGAGATAACGGAGCTGAGCCACCACGGGCCGGAAAATATCCTCATCTGCACCCTCACCATAGTGGGGGCTTTGGCGGTGATGTTCACCATGGAGTGGCGCCTGGCTCTGACTTTGGCCATAGTGCTGCCTTTGTGCCTGTGGTTCACCCTGTCCCAGAGGGTGAGGATGAAAAAGGCCAACATAGAGGTGAAGAAAAAGACCGCCGATATCTATGCCGCCATCGAGAGCAGCATCTCCGGCATACGCACCGCCAAGGCCTTCGCCAACGAGGAGCAGGAGAGAGGGAAGTTCGACGAGGCCAACGCCATGTTCAAGGGGGCCAAGGTGGAGTACTACCGCACCATGGGCCTTTTCCAGAGCGGCATGGACTTCACCTGCTGCATTGCCCAGGTGCTGGTCATCACCGTGGGGGGCTTTCTGATAATGCAAAACTCCATGGACTATGTGGACCTGGTCACCTTCTCCCTGTACGTGTCCACCTTCATCTCACCCATACGCAAGCTGGCCCAGTTCTCCGAGCAGTACATGAACGGCAGCGCCGGCTTCACCCGCTTCATAGAGCTGATGCAGACCCAGCCCTCGGTGAAGGATAAACCCGACGCCATAGAGCTTCAGGACGTGGAGGGCCGGGTGGACTACGACGATGTGAGCTTCGACTACGGCAACGGCGTGGAGGTGCTCAGGGACATAGACCTGCACATAAAGCCGGGGGAGTGCCTGGCGGTGGTGGGCCCCTCCGGGGGCGGCAAGACCACCCTGTGCCAGCTGCTGCCCAGGTTCTACGACGTGTGCTCCGGCAGCGTGAAGGTGGACGGCATAGACGTGCGGGACATAAAGCAGAGCAGCCTGCGCCGGAACATAGGCATGATACAGCAGGACGTGTTCATGTTCGCCGGCACTATCCGGGAGAACATCCGCTACGGCCGGCCCGACGCCACCGACGAGGAGATAGTGGAGGCGGCGGTGAGGGCCCAGGTCCACAAGGAGATAATGGAGCTGCCCCAGGGCTACGACAGCTATATAGGCGAGCGGGGCGTCATGCTCTCCGGCGGCCAGAAGCAGCGGATATCCATCGCCCGGGTGTTTTTGAAAAACCCCAGGATACTCATTCTGGACGAGGCCACCTCCGCCCTGGACACCGTCACCGAGCAGCGCATCCAGGAGTCCCTGGATGCGCTGAGCCAGGGCCGCACCACCATCATCATCGCCCACCGGCTCTCCACCGTGAGAAATGCGGACATGATAGCCGTGGTGGAGGGGGAGCACATCATCGAGATGGGCACCCATAAGGAGCTTATGGAGAAGAACGGGGAATACGCCCGCCTCTGCCGGGCCCAGGAGCTGAAATAAAGGGCGGAGCTCAGCCCCAATACATACACAGGAGGATAAAGCTATGCTGGATATGAGAAAAGGCGGCCATGCCGAGCTGGAGAAGTACTACTCCCTGATGGAGATAGACTTTGACAGCCGGGAGCTGATGGGCAGGCTCAGCCTCCACCGGGCGCTGATGAACGGCACGGCGGAGCTGCTCATCGTCTACGAGAAGGAGAGCGGCCTGGACCTGGCCTACGCCCTCACCATAGTAAAGAACATCTACGGCTATGTGCTGCTCAAGTACATGGGGGTGCTGCCCTGGTACCGGGGCCGGGGCATGGGGGTGGAGCTCATGCGCTTTTTGAACCGCCGCTATGCAGACAGGCAGGGCCTTATCGCCGAGATAACGGAATTCCCCGACGAGGACGAGGACCGGGTGAAAAAGCTGCGGAAGTTCTTCGCCCGCTTCGGCTATGTGCAGCTGGACTGCGACTGCCGCATCGGAGGGGAAAAGGCCGGCATCATGGCAAAGCCCCTGAAATGCGGCGAGGATATCTCCCCCCTGATCCACCGGATACTCCCGGATTTCTACGGCCGCTGCCTGAGCCCCGCAGGGCTGAGGAAGATGCTGGATATCCGCCCGGTGAAAAAGGACTGATACCCACATAAAAGAGATAAATTGTGGAAAACCTTCAGGGATGAGGGATGAAAACAGCCCGGAGAGACGGTCCATTTTCCGTCTCCCCGGGCTTTATATGTGGGAAAAAATTTCAGGGGAAGCTCACACCGTGTACTCCATGACCCCCAGGCCCCGGGCCACGATGGTGATGAAGTCCTGGACATTGGTGACGATGGAGGTGGCGCTGAGGCTGCCCCGGTCCCGGAGCTTGTTCACCACGAATTCGTCCGCGTCCACGGTGTAGATGAACAGGGGCCGCACACTCCCGTCGGGCAGAAGGCGGAAGGAGGGGGTCATGTTCCCGGCGGCTATGGTGTGGAGCATGGTGGCAAGGCAGATGAGGGTGGTGCCCTCCCGGATAAGGGAGCGCATGGCGGCGGCCCCCTCGTACACGTCGGCGTAGACCTCCGGCAAAGGCCCGTCGTCCCGGATGGAGCCGGTGAGGACGAAGGGCACGGAGTTTTTCACGCAGCCGTATATTATGCCGTTGTCGATATGGTACTTGTCTATGAAGGCAGGGATGGAGCCGCAGGAGCGCACCTTGTTTATCACGTCCAGGTGGTTGTAGTGGCCCTGGGGCTGGGGTATCTGGGTGTAGATGTCCTGGCCCAGGGCGGTGTGGAACAGGGCCCCCTCCAAATCGTGGACCGCCAGGGCGTTGCCCGCCAGGATGCCCTGGACATAGCCGTTGTCTATCATGCCCTCCATGGCCCGGCGGGCGTCGGCGTCAAAGGAGAAGGCGGGGCCCATGACCCAGATGACCTTGCCGCCGTGCTCCTTTTCATAGCGCAGCAGGCGGATGAGCCGGTCATAATCCCGGGCGTAAGAGGTCTCCCGGCTGCGGCCCTGGCGGAAGACGAACTGGTCCCCCTGCCCGGAGGGCCCGTCCCCGAAGCCGGAGGAGTGGAGATATATGCCCTCCCTGCCGTCCTCGCTGCGGCCGACTATGACCCGGTCCCCCTTTTTCAGGTTCCGGCTCTCCACCACGGAGAGGCTGCCGTCGGCGTTCCAGACTATGCAGCTATCCATGCGGCTCTCCTCCGCCAGACGCCAGCGGCCCTCCAGCTTCACGTACTCCGGGTACATGGAGGTGCTGTGGAAATCCTCCGGGGCCACCCCGTCCTTTTCCACCGTCTCAAAGGCGGCGTCGGGTGCGGAGAGAAATTCCGGGCGGGTAAAATCCGGGGCGGTGTATGTGGGCATGACAAAATCCATGGCAATACCATCCTTAGTTTTTTTGTTCTATTATAGCAAAAAGACCTGAAACGGGAAAGGGCAATTTGAAACTTGGAGAAAAGCAAAGAATAAATACGGGCATAATCATTGTTGACTAACAGGTAACTTGTTGCTATAATCTGATAGCAACAAGTTACCTGTTAGGAGGATGAAAGTGGAGATAAGACATCTTGTGGAGAGATTTTCCCAAGGGAGAGAAAATCAGGGGAAGGCGGTATTCAGCACCATTTTCATTGCCGGGAACAGATTGCAGACCATATTTGACAGCAATATACCCCAGCTGTCATTAAAGCA
>DVHY01000059.1 GCA_018711755.1 Candidatus Limivicinus faecipullorum
GTCGTGAAGCTGCCCAGCTACCAGACCTCTGTGGAGGATGTGTTCGCAGGCGGCGACGTGGTCACCGGACCCAAGTTCGCCATAGACGCCATTGCCGCCGGCAAAGAGGCCTCCATTTCCATCCACCGCTATGTACATCCCGGCCAGAGCCAGGTCATGGGCCGCGACAACCGGGATTACAAGTCCCTGGACGCCAGCACCATCGCCATCTCCATCGGCAGCTTCGACACCGCGCCCCGGCAGAAGGCCGCTTCCGCCAGCGCCCAGGAGGCCAAGAAGACCTTCAAGGACCTGCGTGGCACCCTCACCGAGGAGCAGATGAAGAAAGAGGCCAGCCGCTGCCTGGGCTGCGGCTGCGTGGTCATAGACGAAGACCTGTGCGTGGGCTGCGGTATCTGCACCACCAAGTGCAAGTTCGACGCCATCCACCTGGAGAAGACTATCGACAACGTGGGCACCACCTATTACCGCACCCTGCTCACCGCCGCCACCAATGCCCCCAAGGCCATTGGACGTCTTGCCAGGAAGAAACTCGTTAAGAAATAAGGAGCTGTCCATATGCATGAGATCGGCATAGTCAGAAGCATGTGCAAAACCGTGCTGGACTACGCAAAGGAGAACAATGTCCAGAAGATAAGCGAGATCGTCTGCCAGGTGGGCGAGCTGTCTCTGGTCATCCCCCAGTACGTCGAGGAAGTATATCCCGCCGTAGTTAAGGATACGGAGCTGGAGGATACCAAGCTCATCCTGGAAACCGTGCCGGGCCTTGCCGAATGCAATGAGTGCGACGAGATATTCAATGTGATACAGTATGAGGGCTATTGCCCCAACTGCGGCAGCTTCGACAAGGATGTGCTCTCCGGTCAGGAGTTCAACATCAAGGAAATACACGTAGTCTGAAAACTTATAAGCAGAAAAAGGTCCCGGCGGCTGCCGGGACCTTTTTATATGCCCTGTAGTATATATGCTCAGATATTGAGAGCACTGCAAACTTTTCTCAAGGTAAAACGATAAATGAGCCATGTGAGCAGAGAGACCGCCGCCACCACCAGCAGGCAGACCCCCATACCGGCGAGCTCCGTAAGCGTCAGGCGGCCGTCGTTAAAATACATTATCATGGCATAGAAGGCATAGATAAGGGCCGTGCCGGTGACGGAAGGCACCGAAAACACCTTTTCCACCTGGCCCCGGACGGAGCCGAACAGATAGGCCCTGGAAGCCCCCAGCTTCTCCATGTCCTCATATACCCGGCGGTTATTCAGGGCTATCGTCATGCAGCGGGTGAATGCTATCACATATACCGCCGCAAAGCATACGACGGCTATGAAAATGAACAGCGTCAAAAACACCGCCGTGGTACGTACAAAGTCCGCCTGATCCAACACTCTGAACAGGGGCATGTACTTCCAGTAAAGCCTGAAGTCGGAGCTGTCCCTCTGGTCATAGTCGGGAGCATACAGGTCCATGAAATATTCCCCGTTTTCCCTTATCTCCCGCTCCCTGACCACCGGGTCCCAGGCGTCGTACTGCTCCACCTCCGGCCCGGAGGCGTCCACAATGGCGTTGAACAGCGCCTTTGCAAAGTCATAGCTCTCTTCGCAGTTTTCCACATTGAAAAACACCATGGTCTCCCGCCAGTCCGCCGGCAGGCCATGAGCCATTTTTTCAAAGTCGGAGTCGTCGCATACATAGCGGCCAAAGAGCACATCATTCCTAAGCTCCGCATCTGAGTTTACATAATATTTTTCGCCGGTAATATAGTTGGTCACAACACCGGCGTTGCCGCCGAAGATTCCCTGACCGCTCCCTGTGGAGTCCATTATACCCGCTATCTGTCCCGGCTCCAGGTCTATGCTCTCTCCTGTCAGGGCTTCATAGGAGCTTTCGGACAGGAAGAGCTTGGACTGCATCTGCTCGCTGTATTTCACCTCATAGGTGGCACCCATAGGGCCTTCGCTCTCCACGTTATATTCCCCGTCCACCGCCAGGCGTATCATCGGGGCCTCGGCCCAGGAAGTGATGTTCACGCCGTAGTCCTCCGCCAGCTGCCGCACCTGGGTTTCGCCGGGGATGTTCTGGTCATTGCGGTAAAAATAGGCGTAGTCCACAGGGCGGGAATCATAGCCCATCATAGCCCCGGTGCCCAGCATAGGGGTGTAGAAGGCGGCAAAAAAGGCTCCGGCTATAAGCACCGTCATGACCAGCATATTGTTCACCGTCTGCCGCCCCTGAAATTTCATCATGCTGGTGGAGATTATATTTTTATACCGGTGCTTTTTCCTGCTCCAGCCGTTGACCACCGTGTGCAGCAGCAGGATATACATCCCTGCCAGGGCCGGCAGATAAAATATTGCCGTCAGTCCCCCCGGCGGATACCAGCGCAGTCCCCGCACAAACACCGTCGGAGCGATATAGCCCAGAAATCCCCCCAGGGCCAGCATGACTATGCCGCCCCAGCCGTACCAGCGCGGCACCTCTCTGATAGGTTCGGACTTGCGGCTCTCCTGAACTACGTCCATGATATTGATCTTCATCACCGAGCGTCGCCCCAGTATAAACAGGGCTACGGTCACAAAGGCCGAAAAAGCCAGAGCAATACCGTAGGACTGTATATTGAAGCTCAGGGCCATCTCCTCCGTATCCACCACAGCAAGGCGGAAAAGCTGCCACAGTCCCAGGGCCAGCGGGCCGCCCAGAACGGCCCCGGCTCCGCAGGAGCTCAGGGCCATCAGTGCCAGTTCTCCCATAAGCTGTCGTTTCAGCTGGCTGCGGCTCGCCCCCAGGGCCAGGAATATCCCGGTCTCCCTGGATTTATAGCGGAAAAATAGGTTTGCCGCATACAGGCTGAATACGGCGCAGCCTATCACCGCCAGGACGAATATCATCATCACCTGTTTGCGGGAATCTCCCCCCTCAGGCAGTACATTCAGTATGGTGGGCGAGCGCATCATGCAGGCATAGGCCGTTATCAGCAGTACCGAGAAAAAGCAGCAGCCGGTGAGCAGGCCGTATTGTTTCAGGCTCCGGCGGCGGAGCTGAGCGTAAACTTCCGTAAAGTTTTTCATGGCTCTCACTCCCTGCCCATTTCCCTGACGGAGTCCAGCAGCGCATCCTGGAAGGCAGTTCTGTCCATGTCTCCCCGCTCCAGGCTGCGCCACACCTGGCCGTCCCTGAGGATTATTGCCCTGTCGCAGAAGGAGGCGGCAAAGCTGTCGTGGGTCACCATGAATATTGTGGCCCCCATCGCCCGCTTCGCCTGAAGGAAGCTGTCTATCACTGCCCGGCTGGACTTGGAGTCCAGGTTGCCGGTGGGCTCGTCGGCCAGCACCACCTTAGGCCGGTTTATAAGGGCTCTGGCCACGGCGGTGCGCTGCTTTTCCCCGCCGGATATCTCTGCGGGATATTTCTCCCGGATACCGCTTATACCAAATACGGAGCAGAGCTCGTCCGCCCTCTTCTCCGTCTCACCGTCCACATTGCCGCCGATAATGGCGGGCAGCAGGATATTGTCCCTCACACTGAGTCCGTCCAGCAGCAGGAAGTCCTGGAAGACGAAACCAAGCTCCCTATTCCTCACCTGGGCCAACTGCTCCTGGCTGAGTCTGGCAAGCTGGGTGCCGCCCAGCATTATGCTGCCCTTGTCGGCGGGGATATAGCAGGAGATGCAGTTTAAAAGCGTTGTCTTGCCTGAACCTGAAGGCCCCATTACCGCCACGAACTCTCCCCCTTTAATCTCAAAAGACACACCTTTCAGCACTTCATAGGCGGTCTTTCCCACCTGATAGGTTTTATGCAGGTCATTTACTTTAAGCATGTTTATCGCCCCTTTCCTGCTGCGATAATATAATGGCCGGCAGGCGCTTGCAAACGGCCAAGTCATTTTCGCCGGGGCTCTTGTAAAGTTTTACGTCGGTCCGTAAAGAGATGTAAAGTTCGGCCAGTCTGATGTAAAATTCGGTTTGACGAACATGGCGGCATGTGGCAGAATACAGGCAGTCAGGTGGTGGTAGATTTGCTTAGGATAGCAATATGCGACGATAGTCAGGACGCCCGGCTCAGCCTCCGGGGCGCCCTGGAACAGGCTTTGGACAGGCAGTCCCGGCAGGGCAGCATCTATGAGTTCTCCTCCGGTGAAGGTCTGCTCCGATGGTTGGAAAAGCACACCGGCGAACTCGACCTGGTGTTTCTGGATATGGAGATGGGTGAGCTGGACGGGATGGAGACGGCAAAGCAGCTGCGCCAAAGCTACGGGGACTTGCAGCTGGTCTTTGTCACGGCCTATGCCGACCGGGTCTTTGAAGGCTATTCCGTCAGCGCCCTGGCCTATATAATGAAGCCGCCCAAGCCCCGGCAGCTGGACGAGGTGCTGGGCCGCTGCCTGGAGCTTCTTCACAGGGACAGCGGCAGCTTCTTTGTCTGCCGCAGCGGCGAGGTGAGTTACCGGGTGCAGCTGAAGGATATTCTCTATTTCCATTCCGACCGGCGGCAGCTGACCTGCGTGGCCCGGAACAGGAGCTATACTTTCTACGGCAAGCTGGATGATATCCAGGGACAGCTGGGTGAAGGCTTTGTGCGCATACACCAGCGCTATCTGGTCAACTCCGCCGCCGTGGACAAAATGAGCGGCAGCGAAGTCTCCATCGGAGAGGTCACCCTGCCCGTGAGCCGCTCCTGTCAGCACAGCGCCATGCTGGCCCTCACCCGGGCTTCACTGGAGGACAGGCCATGGCGGAAAGACTGATCGACGTATTGATAAACATCTGCGGCTTTGCCATGATATTTCTGGCGGGTGGATTTATATACAGGCTCATGTCCCCTTTCATATGCCTCAGGAAAGGCCGCTGGGCCAAAATCCTGCTGCTGCTTCTATTCTCCGGCAGCTGCGGCATGGTGATATGGATAGGCGACCCCAACGTGCTCTACACCATGCTGGTCTTTTTCCCCTGCTTTTTTCTCATTACCCAGGGGCAGCCCGCCCAGCAGCTCAGCCTGGCCATGATATCCTTTTGCTACATCATGTCCGTCTGCTCTGTCATCGACAGCTATGTATACAGGCTGGAACATTATGATTATATTGTCCGCCTGCTGCGCCCGGCGATCTTCGGCGGCATTTACTTCCTTTTCAGAAAACGTCTGCCCGGGGAGCCTCTGAGCCTATCCCCCGGGATGTGGAAGCTGATGCTGGGACTTGCCGCCATGCCCTTCTTCTCCCTCATCGCCGTGGTGGGCCTGACCTATTACCGCTATGAATCCGTACTTGTGGAAATCGTGTCCAGAAACCAGGGGCTGGCGGTACTGCCGGTGATACTGCTGGGCTGTCTCCTGCTGCTCCGTGCCATACTTGCCCTTTCGGACTATGAGCGTTTACAGAGCGAGAGCCGGCTCTCGGCCCTGCGGGAGCTGTACTATGACTCTTTGCAGAGAGAACAGAACCAGGTGCGCACTTTGCGCCACGATATGAGAAACCACATGGCGGCCCTTCATGGGCTGTTGGAACGGGGCGAGACGGCCAAGGCCGCAGAATATGCCGGTGAGCTTTTAGGCTCCCCGGCCCTGTCCGGCGGAAAGCGAATCTGCGCCCATGAGGCGGCCAACGCCGTCCTGTCCGTGAAGCTGGGAGAGCTGGAGAGGCTTGGCATCCCGGCAGATTATCAGGTCAGCCTGCCCGAGAACCTGAACATTTCCGACACGGACCTTTGCGCCCTGCTGGGCAATGCCCTGGACAATGCGATGGAAGCCTGCGCCAAGGCGGAAAAGCCCCAGGTCAGGCTGCGCTGCCGGCTGGACAAGGGCATGCTCATGCTCATAGTTTCAAATCCCCTGGCCGGGGATGAAAAGGACGGCTTGAGCACCACCAAGGCCGACGTCAAAAACCACGGCTTCGGCCTGCCTGGCATGGCGGAGATTGCCCGGCGCCTGGGCGGCAGCCTGGACGCCTGCGTCAAAGACGGGCGCTTTGAGCTGGTGGCCTGCATCCCCCATACCGGCGCAGCCGAGGTTTGAACTTATCCTCCGCCTGTGCTAAAATATGAGCGAAAGGGGTGGGCGGATATGAGACTGTTTATCGCCATACAGCTCAGCGGCAAAATGAAAGAGGCCCTGCTGGATATCCAGGGGCAGCTGCGCCGTCTGGGAGTCCGGGGCAATTACACTCCCCCGGAAAACCTCCACCTGACCCTGGCCTTTATCGGGGAATACCCCGGGCCGGACAGTATCGCCGATGTGCTGGAGACCATAGACTTCCGGCCCTTTGAACTGCGGCTCAAAGGGCTCGGCTCCTTTCCCCAGCTGTGGTGGGCCGGGCTGGAGGACAGCGAGGCTCTAAGCGCCCTGGTGAGGCAGCTGCGCCGCTCCCTGGCTTTGAACGGCATCCCCTTTGACAAAAAGAAGTTTCTCCCCCACATCACCTTAGTGAGAAAGCCGGAGAATGGCGGCGCCTTTGACCCGGCCTTGCTCAGTCTGCCCCGGTGCAGCATGGAAGCGGACGAGCTCTCCCTCATGCTGTCCACCCGGGGAAAACAGGGCATGATCTACAGCCAGCTGGCCCGGGTAAAAGCGAGGTCTCCGCTGGACGGCTAGGCCCCGGCCCCGCCCCTCGGCCCGGTATCCTGAACGCTCTCTTAACGGCCCGAAGCCGCAGCCGCGGGCTTTTTCCCGTTCACGAGCGGCGGCCCATCGTCTCCCGCAAAGGGCCCCTGGGCCGAACAGCCGCTTTCAGATAGGTAAATTATAATAGGCTCCGGGGCTTCTCCCGGCTTTTAACTGTGCATAAGGTCGAAAAAATTTTCATTTGCTCCCCCGCCGGGGCAAAAGCGTTGACAGCCCCCGCCTCCTCCGGTTATAATACCTTTCAAAGTACAAAGAAGTACTTTATATACGTCTTTGTGCTTTTTTTATATTTCGACTGTTTATCGCCTTAAATCGGTAAATAAGTACATTTCTGTATAAATCCAGAAAATTTATACAGTGTCGGCAAAAGGAGGTCAGGGAATGGGACAAGAGCGCATTGAAAGGGTCTATGATTCGGCCATAGAGCACGACGCCTGCGGTATCGGAGCCGTAGTGGATCTCAACGGCAGGCCCTGCCACGACACCGTGGACAAGGCTTTAAAAATCGTTGAGAAGCTGGAGCACCGGGCCGGCAAGGACGCCTCCGGGGAGACCGGCGACGGGGTCGGGCTGATGATACAGGTGCCCCACAGGCTGATGGTGAAGGCCGCGGCGGAGCTGGGCATCGCCCTGGGCGAGGCCAGGGATTACGGCGTGGGCATGTTCTTCTTCCCTCAGGACACTTTGAAACGGGCTCAGGCCAAGAAGATGATGGAGATAATAATCGCCAAGGAGGGCATGGACTTTCTGGGCTGGCGGGATGTGCCTACGCACCCGGAGGTGCTGGGCCGCAAGGCTCTGGACTGCATGCCCCGCATATGCCAGTGCTTTGTGGCAAGGCCGGAGGGCTGCGCAAGAGGGCTGGATTTCGACCGGAAGCTCTTTGTAGCCCGGAGGCTTTTCGAGCAGTCCAATGTGAACACCTACATATCCTCCTTTTCCAGCCGCACCATTGTATACAAGGGAATGTTTCTGGTGGGACAGCTGAGGAAATTTTACTCCGACCTCAGGGATGCCGACTGTGAAAGCGCCATTGCCCTGGTCCACTCCCGCTTCTCCACCAACACCAAGCCCAGCTGGCAGCGGGCCCACCCCAACCGCTACATACTCCACAACGGGGAGATAAACACCATCCGAGGCAATGCCGACCGCATGCTGGCCCGGGAGGAGACAATGCACTCCCGGCTGTTGGAGGCGGACATGGACAAGGTGCTGCCGGTGGTGGACCAGAGCGGTTCCGACTCCGCCATGCTGGACAACACCCTGGAATTTCTCATGATGAGCGGCATACCTCTGCCCAAGGCGGTGATGATGTGCATCCCGGAGCCCTGGGCCAACGACAGGAAGATGAGCCGGGAAAAGCGGGACTTCTACCACTACTACGCCACTATGCTGGAGCCCTGGGACGGCCCGGCGGCCATAGTCTTTTCCGACGGGGACATCGTGGGGGCTGTGCTGGACCGCAACGGCCTGCGCCCCTGCCGCTGGTATCTCACCGATGAGGGGCAGCTGATACTGGCCTCCGAGGTGGGCGTGCTGGATATCGCCCCGGAGAAGGTGCTGAAAAAGTCCAGGCTCCAGCCCGGGCGCATGCTGCTGGCGGATCTGGCCGCCCACCGGCTGGTGGACGACGGGGAGCTGAAGGAACGCTACGCCTGCCAGCAGCCCTACGGGGAGTGGCTGGACGCCCATCTGGTCTATCTCCGGGACCTGCCCATCCCCAACCGTAAGGTGGAAAAGGCCAGCCAGCAGTGGCGTGACCGGCTGTACAAAGCCTTCGGCTACACCTATGAAGAGGTGAAGGACGCTATATTGCCCATGGCCAGGGACGGGGCAGAGCCCACCTCCGCCATGGGGGTGGACACTCCTCTGGCCGTCCTATCGGAGAACCACCCTCCCCTGTTCAGCTACTTCAAGCAGCTTTTCGCCCAGGTGACCAACCCGCCCATGGACGCCATCCGGGAGGAGATAGTCACCGACACCACGGTCTACGTGGGCTCCGGGGGCAACCTGCTGGAGGAAAAGCCGGAAAACTGCACCGTTTTGCAGATAAGAAACCCCATCCTTACCTCCCTGGACATGATGAAGATACGCTACATGAGGCGTCCGGGCTTTCATGTGGAGACCATACCCCTGCTCTATTACAAGGGCTCGCCCCTGGAAAACGCCCTGGACCGGCTATTCGTAAACGTGGACAGGGCCTACAAGAACGGGGCCAACATCCTTATCCTCTCCGACCGGGGAGTGGACGAGAACCATGTGGCCATCCCCTCCCTGCTGGCGGTCTCCGCCCTGGAGCACTATCTGGTGCGCACTAAGAAGCGCACCGCCGTCTCCCTTATACTGGAGAGCGCAGAGCCCAGGGACGTGCACCACTTTGCCGCCCTGCTGGGCTACGGCGCCCAGGCCATCAACCCCTACCTGGCCCAGGAGTGCGTGGAGGAGCTGGTGACGCTGAACCTTCTGGACAAAGATCCCACAGCCGCCGTCAATGATTACAACGGCGCCATCCTCCACGGTATAGTCAAGATCGCCTCCAAAATGGGCATCTCCACCATACAGTCCTACCAGTCCGCCCAGATATTTGAATGTGTGGGCATAAACAAAGAGGTCATAGACAAGTACTTCACCAACACCGTCAGCCGTGTGGGCGGCATCGGCCTTCAGGAGATAGGCCAGGCGGTGGAGTGGAACCACAACCAGGCCTTCGACCCCCTGGGTCTGGGCTACGACACCACCCTGGACTCTGTTGGCGTACACAAGCTGCGCTCCGGCCCGGACAAGGCCGACCATCTTTACAGCCCCCGCACCATCCTTCTGCTTCAAAAGTCGGTACGGGAAAACATTTATGACTGCTTCAAGGAATACTCCGCTCTGGTGAATGACCCCGCCCGCCCCCATGCGCTCAGAAGTCTGCTGGACTTCCGCTTTGACGAAAAGGGAGGCGTGCCCCTGGAAGAGGTGGAGCCGGTGGAGAGCATAGTGCGCCGCTTCAAGACCGGGGCTATGAGCTACGGCTCCATTTCCCGGGAAGCTCACGAGTGCCTGGCCGTCGCCATGAACCGCATCGGCGGCAAATCCAACTCCGGCGAGGGGGGCGAGGCCGCCGACCGGCTGCTGGACGAGCGCTGCTCGGCCATAAAGCAGGTGGCCTCCGGCCGCTTCGGCGTTACCAGCGCCTACCTGTGCAGCGCCAAGGAGATACAGATAAAAATGGCCCAGGGCGCAAAGCCCGGGGAGGGCGGGCACCTGCCCGGTCAGAAGGTCTACCCCTGGATAGCCAAGACCCGCTGCTCCACCCCCGGAGTCACTCTCATATCTCCCCCGCCCCACCACGACATCTACTCCATAGAGGACCTGGCCCAGCTCATATACGATTTGAAAAACGCCAACCGCTACGCCCGCATCAGCGTGAAGCTGGTGAGCGAGGCCGGCGTGGGCACCATAGCGGCAGGCGTGGCCAAGGCCGGCGCCCAGGTGGTGCTCATCTCCGGCCACGACGGCGGCACCGGAGCCGCCCCCCGCAGCTCCATCCACGGGGCAGGCCTGCCCTGGGAGCTGGGAGTGGCGGAGGCCCATCAGGCCCTTATCGAAAACGGCCTGCGCAGTCAGGTAGTACTGGAGACCGACGGCAAGCTCATGACCGGCCGGGACGTGGCTATAGCCTGTATGCTGGGGGCTGAGGAATTCGGCTTTGCCACGGCGCCCCTGGTGGCCCTGGGCTGCTGCATGATGCGGGTGTGCAATCTGGACACCTGCGCCGCCGGTGTTGCCACCCAGAACCCGGAGCTGAGGAAACGCTTTGGCGGCAAGCCGGAATATGTCATCAATTTCATGTATTTTATCGCCCGGGAACTGCGGGAGTATATGGCCCGGCTGGGCCTGCGCAGCGTGGATGAGCTGGTGGGCCGCAGAGACCTGCTGAAGCTCAGGGGGAATATGCCCGCCGGGCAGGCTTCCACCGTTGACCTGCGCGGGCTGCTGGATGGAGGCCCTGCCGCCGTCCACTTCCGGCCGGAGGAGGTCTACGACTTCCATCTGGAGCGTAGCCTGGACGAGAGCGTGCTGCTCTCCAAGCTGGGAAAGAGTCTGAAAAGCAAGAAGTCCGGCTCCCTGGAACTGGAAGTCTCCTCCACCGACCGGGCCTTCGGCACCCTCTTCGGCTCAGAGATTACACGCCAATGGGGAGACAGCCTGCCTGAGGACAGCTATGTGATACGCTGCCGGGGCGGCGGAGGCCAATCCTTCGGGGCCTTTATCCCCAAAGGGCTCACCCTGGAGCTGGAGGGAGACTGCAACGACGGCTTCGGCAAAGGGCTCTCCGGCGGAAAGCTGGTGCTCTATCCCCCCAAGGCCAGCCCCTTCAAGCCCGGGGAAAACATCATCGTGGGCAACGTGGCCCTTTACGGCGCCACCTCCGGCAAAGCCTTTATAAACGGCATGGCCGGGGAACGCTTCTGCGTGCGCAACTCCGGCGCCATAGCGGTGGTGGAGGGAGTGGGCGACCACGGCTGCGAGTACATGACCGGAGGCCGCTGCGTCATTCTGGGGCCCACAGGCAAGAACTTTGCCGCGGGCATGTCCGGGGGCATAGCCTATGTGCTGGACGAGAAGCATGACCTGTACATGCGGCTGAACAAGGACCAGGTCATGACCGACACCCTCACCGAGAGCCATGATATCGCCGAGCTGCGCTCCCTTATCGAAGAGCATGTGGCGGCCACCGGCTCCCCCAGAGGCAAAAAGATACTGGCGGCCTTCCATTCCTACATCCCCTGCTTCAAGAAGGTCATGCCCAGAGATTACGACAGGATGCTCCGCTCAATTGCTCAATTTGAGGAGAAGGGCATGTCCCGGGAGCAGGCGGAGATCCAGGCGTTTTACGCCAACACCAGGACCTGAGAGGAGGCGGAGTCATGGGAAAACCCACTGGTTTTTTGGAATATCAGCGAAGCGAAGACCTGCGCAGGGACCCGGCGGAACGGGTGAAGGACTGGGAGGAATTCCATATCCCCCAGCCCGAAGAGGTGCGGCGGCAGCAGGGCGGGCGGTGCATGAACTGCGGCGTGCCCTTCTGCCAGACCGGCATGATATACGAGGGCAGGGCCTTCGGCTGCCCTCTCCACAACCTCATCCCTGAGTGGAACGACATGATACTCTCCGGCAACTGGGGCCACGCCCTCAGCAGGCTCCACAAGGCCAACAACTTCCCTGAGTTTACCGGCCGGGTCTGCCCCGCCCCCTGCGAGGCCGCCTGCATCTGCGGCATCTACGGGGATGCGGTCACTATCCGGGACAACGAGCTGAGCATAATCGAGGACGCTTTTGCCAGGCGCAGGATCCCTCGCCGCCGTCCGCCCCAGACCTCCGGCAAAAAGGTCTGCGTGGTTGGCTCCGGCCCGGCGGGGCTTGCAGCGGCCGACCAGCTGAACCACCGGGGCCATCTGGTGACGGTGGTGGAAAAGGAGGAAAGGCCCGGCGGTCTGCTCATGTACGGCATACCCAACATGAAGCTGCCCAAGGGGATAGTTCAGCGCCGTATCGACCTGATGACCGACGAAGGTGTCAGCTTTGTATGCGGCGTGGATGCCGCCCGGCCGGAGGTGGCTCAAAGGCTGCTGCGGGAATATGACGCGGTACTGCTCTGCTGCGGGGCGGGCCTGCCCCGGCCCCTGGGGCTGGAGGCCCAGGGTATCAGCGGAATTTGCTACGGCACGGAATACCTGAGATCCGCCGTGGAGCGGGCTCAGTTCGGCAAGGCTGACACCCCCTTCCCCAGCGCCGAAGGCCTGGACGTGGTGATAGTCGGCACCGGGGACACCGCCAGCGACTGCGTGGCCACCGCTTTGCGCCAGGGCTGCCGCTCGGTGACTCAGCTGGTGCGCCGGCCCATGGAGGACTATCTGGACAGCCAGGGCCGGCTGCCCCTGGCCTACGCCCACGAGGAGGCCCTGGCGGTCTTCGGTTCCGAGCCCCGGCGTTTCGGCGTCAAGGTAAAGGAACTCATATCCGACGGCAAAGGCGGGCTCAGCGGTCTGGTCACCAGCCAGGGGGACACCATCCCCTGTCAGCTGCTCATAGGTGCCACCGGCTTTACCGGCTGCCGGGAGGACGTGTGCCGGGCCTTCGGCGTAGAGATGGACAGGACCGTCAAAACCGCAAAGGGCGGCTATGCCACCAGTGTGGAAGGGGTCTTCTCCGCCGGCGACATGCGGCGGGGACAATCCCTGGTGGTCTGGGCCATTGCCGAGGGCCGCTCCGCCGCCGCCGAGATAGACGAATACCTTATAGGCTACACCAATCTGGTGCGGAGCATCTGAGTTACCATTTCGCTGCTTATAGGGCAAAGTCCCTGTAATTTGCCCAGCGGGAAACGCAGAAAGGCGGCAGACACTTCAAAAAGTGTCTGCCGCCTTTTTTTGCAAAGCTCAGCCTGCGTCTTTTCTCCGGGCCGGGATGCTCCCCCAGTTTGAGTCCACTGGGTTTTGTCTCACCTGTGCCCCATTGATGGCCGGGCTCATATCCGAGGCCGGGCGGCCAAGGCGGAAGTATTTTAAAAACGCATAACTTCCATGCCCAGCATTCGGCCCAGCACCGCCAGGCAGTCTCCCCAGGCGCCCTGTATAACCGCAAAATGGGGTTCAAGCCCCTGTCTTATGCTCTCTTCCACTATCTCCCGGCTGGGCTTTCTGCATTTGAAAACAAGGGAGGTGCCTATAAACTGTTTTTCCCTGTCCTCCGTGCTGCCCTCCATTATGAAAAACCTGAAAGTCCCTCCGGGGTTCCTGCTCACCCGAAAGACCGTCGCCTCCCGGAAAGGACGGCAGCCGAAGTCCATTGCCGGACCTATCTTCCTGTTTGGGTGAACTCCCACCATGGCCCCGGTATCCTCCCGGGCCAGAGAACAGGCGCCGGCCCCGCAGTGCCAATAGCTTATGGTATTCTCCCTTGTATTATAGAGTAGTAGTTATTAAAGCCCCTCTCCAAGGGCTGTGCTACACTGTAAGGGATGCTGTGGATTGGTAGTGTCCTCCTACCACAAGATGGTTCGCGAAAGGTTCCAACCACAGCCCCTTACACTTTTGTTAATCAGTTAAATACCGCCAGACGGTTTATGTGGAACAAGGTTACAAAAGCAAAGTGTTCTGTGGAGCAGCATCACAAATTTACCGTTGGAGGTGTTGTAAATGATTGTTTCCGTTGGTATTGATGTGGCGAAGGACAAGCACGACTGCTTTATCCAGAGTTCTGAGGGCGAAGTCCTGGCGGATGTGTTTACCATCTCTAACAATATGGATGGATTCAATATCCTGCTGGAGAAAATCCGGACCTGCACCTCCCC
>DVHY01000060.1 GCA_018711755.1 Candidatus Limivicinus faecipullorum
AAATGCAGGCGGCTTTTCCCGGCTGTTCCGCCCTTTTCTCATTTCATTTGTCTTTAAAAAACAGATTGCCTATGTAGGGCAGCGGCTCCATTTTTCCGGCGTTTGCGTTGCTTATTCCCTTTATGATCCAATATATCTGCATAAGGGTGACTATCCAGCCCAGGCCGAAAGCGCTCCCCAGGATCTGTCCGGCGGCGGTGACGGCAAAAAGTATAAGGCCCTGGCGGGCATGGTAGAGAGCAAATCTGTCGTTGCTGCAGAAAATAAAAGGCAGCAGGAAAAGGGCGGGAATATAGGACAGGGCGGCCAGCAGGCGATTGGACTGATAGCCCTTGGGCCTTGCTCCCCTTACCGTGTAATCCTCATCATTTCTGTCCGCGCCATAGCTTCTCTCCCGCTGCTGACGGCGGCGGCGTTCGGCCTCGGCCCATCTTCTGTTTTCCTCCTGGCGCTGCCGGCTGCGCTCCTCTTCCTCCCGGCGGCTTGCCTCCCGGCTTTCCCGGCTGCGCTCCTCTTCCTCCTGTGCGGCAGAGCCGGAGGCGTATTCCTTTTCCTCCTCCTGGTTCTGATCCAGCCCGCAGGCCAGGCACTTGGTATGCCCGTCTGGGATATAAGCGCCGCAGCTTTTGCAATATGCCATAGTACCCTCCAAAGCAATTTATATGGCGATTATACCCCATCTCCGGGCTTTTTTCAACAGCATAGCCGTAAATTAAGAGCAGAATCGGTGTTTGCCTATCTCCACGATGAGGGGCCTGGACCATATCCAGTCGCTGGTAGCGGTGCTGGGATTGAAATAGTAGATGGCCCCGTAGCTGGGGTCCCAGCCGTTGAGGGCGTCCTGGGCGGCTCTGTAGGCGCTCTCCGCCACGGGCTGGTCGAACTGCCCGTCGTTTATGCAGGTGAAGGCCCAGGGCTGGTATATGACCTCGGCGATGGAGTTGGGAAAGGAGGCGTGCTCCACCCTGTTGAGCACTACCGCCCCCACGGCCACCTGGCCCTCGTAGGGTTCCCCTCTGGCCTCGGCGGAGATTAGCCTGGCCAGGAGGTTCAGGTCCCCGGACTGGTCGCCATAGCCGGAGGAGCCGCCGGAGCCGCCGAAAGAACCCGGCGTTATGCCCAGGGCCGCCAGGGTCTCGTCCCCCACCTGGCCGTCCACGCTGAGGCCGTTCTTCCTTTGGAA
Source organism: Candidatus Limivicinus faecipullorum (assembly GCA_018711755.1). Classification (GTDB taxonomy): domain Bacteria; phylum Bacillota; class Clostridia; order Oscillospirales; family Oscillospiraceae; genus Limivicinus; species Limivicinus faecipullorum. Next base: position 1,184 of record DVHY01000060.1, read on the forward strand.
GTACTTTACCGCCGCCTCAGTGGCGCTGCCGTAGACCCCGTCCACTTCTCCGGAGTAATATCCCCAGTTTTTCAGCCTGGTCTGTATCTCGGTGACCGGGGCCCCCGACGAGCCTTTCTTGTACAGCTCCGCCCAGGCGTTCTGGGCCAGGGCAATGATGAATATGTTCACGGCAAATATCACGGCCAGGGCCAGTATAAGTTTTTTTCTCTCCTTGCTCATGGTAACTCCTCCCGGAAACTTTTGTTATTATTCTGTGAGGGCCGTTGAAAAATATACCTTTTATCCGGCAAAGGCAAACAGGCCTTTGTAATATTTCCCCGGCAATAGTATAATAAGGTACGGCGCCGCCCTGCATCCGGGACGAAAAAAATTTTTTGACTTTTTGAATGGATTTTCTCCTTTGCATCGTATTATAAGCGAAGCCACAAAAGGCTATCAGAAAATATTGGAGGAAACCCACATGAAAAAAATTATTGCAGGAATAATCGCTCTCGCCCTGGTGCTCTCTCTTGGCATCGGCAGCGCCTTTGCAGCAGGCCCCGGAACAGGGCGGAACTTTGTGGACGCCGACGGCGACGGAGTCTGCGACAACTGCGGCAGCGGCACAGGCCGGGGCTTCCGGGGAGGACGCGGCCGCTAAAGGAAGGGATTTGAATGCGGAGCGAGTATGAGCTGAATACTGCGATGGAGCACTATGCCGACACTGTAAAACGCCTGTGCATGGTGCATCTGAAAAACGCAGCCGACACGGAAGATATATTTCAGACCGTATTTTTAAAATATGCCCTCAGCTCCGCTGAGTTTGAGAGCAGGGAGCATGAAAAAGCCTGGTTCATCAGAGTCACCATAAACGCCTGCAAGGACCTGCTGAAAAGTTTTTTCCGCAGCCGCACCGTGCCTCTGGAGGAGCTGGCGGAGCTGCCGGCGGACATGAGCGAGGACAAGCGGGAAGTGCTGGAGGCCGTGCTCTCCCTGCCGGACAAATACAAGGAGGCGGTGTATCTCCACTACTACGAGGACTACACCGCCCCGGAGATAGGCAGGATACTGGGAAAGAACGTGAACACTGTCTACACCCTTCTGAATCGGGCCAGGCAGATGCTCCGGGAAAAGCTGGGAGGTGAGGGCGATGAATGAACGTATAAAGAGCGCATTTGACAGCGTCAAAGCGGAGGATGAGCTGAAGGAGAAGACCCTGAGCTATATCGCCGCCCGGGCCGAAAAGACCCGTCACGGCTTCAGGGCCATGAGACTGGCGCCTCTGCTGGCCTGCCTTGTTCTGGTGATACTGGCCGGGAGCTGGGCCTGGTTCAGCCCCAGCGCCACCATCAGCGTGGACATCAACCCCTCTCTGGAGCTGTGGATAAACCGCTTTGACAAAGTGGTTCAGGTGGTGGGCTGGAATGACGACGGCAGAGAGTTGGCCGCCGCTCTGGATATAAAGTACATGGACTATGACCGGGCTCTGGAGCAGATCATGGACAGTGAAAAAGTCAGCTCCCTGCTCTCCGGAGACGGGGTGATGACACTGGCAGTGGTGGGAGATAACGAGTCCCAGTGCGGCAGGCTGCTGTCCGGGCTGCGCTCCTGTACTGCCGGCCAAGGCAACACCTATTGCTATACTGCCAGCGAGGAGGAGTTGGAGGCGGCCTACAACCTGGGTCTGTCCTTCGGCAAGTACAAAGTCTATCAAAGTCTGATTGAGCTGGGTTCGGATATAAGTCCCCAAGAGGTAAACGACATGAGCATGCGGGAACTGCGGGACATGATAGACGGACTTTCCGGCGGGCAGTCTCTCCCCGCCGGGCAGGGGCCTCTCGCTCCCGGCAAGGGCCAGGGCTCCGGACAGGGCAAAGGCCCGGCCTGGGCCAGAGACGGCGAAAGCTGAGGGCTATTGACTTTTTCCCGCCTTGGAAATATATTAAAAACAGCATAACAGGCATGGGCTGCGCCCGCTGTGGGCGCAGCCCATTTATCATAAAGAGAGAAGTTTTACATGCTGGATTTTGACTGCAATAAATATTCCTACGCCTCCCGGCGGAACGTGGTCTTTGCCCGCAAGGGCATGGCCTGCTCCTGCGTGCCTCTGGCCTCCCAGGTGGGCATAGACACCATGAAGCGGGGCGGCAACGCCGTGGACGCCGCCATTGCCATGGCCGTCACCCTGCCCCTGGTGGAGCCCACCTGCAACGGCCTGGGCAGCGACTGCTTCGTGCTGGTCTGGAGCGCAAAGGACAAAAAACTATACGGGCTCAACGGCTCGGGCCTGGCCCCCAGGGCCCTGTCCGTCCAAAAGCTGCGGGACATGGGCTACACCCAGATGCCGGTGAACGGCTGGCTGCCCACCATGGTCCCCGGGGCCGCGGGGGCCTGGGCGGAGCTGCGCCGCCGCTTCGGCAGCATGAGCATGGCAGAGCTTATGGCCCCGGCCATGGCCTACGCCCGGGAGGGCTACCCGGTGCCCCTCAATGTCCACCGTCTGTGGCTGGGCGAGGCCCGGCGCTTCAGCGCCGCCGCGGAAAAGGAACCGGAGGTCTTTGCCCCCTGGCTGGAGTATTTCACCAAAAACGGGGAGGCCTACGGCCCCGGGGAGCTCTTCCGCATGCCGGACTATGCCGCCAGCCTGGAGAGCCTGGCCGCCACGGACTGCGAGAGCCTGTACAGGGGCGAGCTCAGGGACAAGATACTGGCCTTCTCCCAAGAGACCGGGGGCTATTTCTCCCGGGAGGATTTCCAGGATTACCACCCCCTGTGGGTGGAGCCCATCAGCACCGATTACAAGGGCTATCAGGTCTTTGAGATGCCCCCCAACGGCCACGGCATAACCGTGCTCATGGCCCTGAACATCCTCAAGGGCCTGGAGCTGGGGGAGCGGGACAGCGGCGATACATATCACAAGATAATAGAGGCGGTGAAGCTGGCCTTTATCGACGCCAAGACCTACGTGGCCGACCCCCGCTACATGCAGACCAGGGTGGAGGACATGCTCTCGGAGGGCTACACCGCCAAGCGCCGCAGCCTCATAGGCCGGCAGGCCCTTTATCCCGTGGCCGGAGACCCCTCCTGCGGGGACACGGTGTACTTCTGCACTGCCGATGGGGAGGGCAACATGGTCTCCTTCATCCAGAGCAACTATATGGAGTTCGGCTCCGGGGTGGTCATCCCCGGCACCGCCATCAGCCTCCAGAACCGGGGGGCCAACTTCTCCCTGGACGAGGGCAGCGACAACTGCCTTGAGGGGGGCAAGCGTTCCTATCACACCATCATCCCGGGCTTCCTTGCCAAGGACGGCCAGGCCATAGGCCCCTTCGGGGTCATGGGCGGCTTCATGCAGCCCCAGGGCCACGTGCAGGTGATAGTCAACACGGTGGATTACCATATGAACCCCCAGGACTGCCTGGACGCCCCCCGCTTCCAGTGGCAGGGTGAAAAGAAGATACAGCTGGAGGAGGCCGTCCCCGCCGCCGTGGCGGAGGAGCTGCGCCGCCGGGGCCACGATGTGGAGATAGTCTCCGACCGCATCGCCATGGGCCGGGGCCAGATAATCTGGCGGCGGGCCGACGGCACCCTGGTTGGTGGCACCGAGCCCCGCTCCGACGGCTCCATTGCCGTCTGGTAAAGTCTCAAAAGGGCTTGACCCGGCGGGTCTGAGATGTTAAAGTAATTATGTACTTTGAATAACGAGGTGAAAAGATGTACAGTTTTTCCTGCAAATAAATAGGAAGCCGCAGCAAGCCCTCCGTTTACGGGATTGTTGCGCCCGCTGCAGGAAAACTACATCTCCACACGCCCTCTATAATCCTCCGCCCTCATTGGGCGAAGGCTTACGGACATGGGTGCCGCAGGAATAGATTTTCCTGCGGCACCCATGTTTTATTGCGGCTCCGGTTTTATCAGCCCCGGAGCCCTGTTCAGGGAGGTATGCAATATGTCGCTTATCAAAGTGGAAAATCTGACTTTTTCCTACCCTTCAAGTTACGAAAACATTTTTGAAAATGTGAGCTTTCAGATAGACACGGACTGGAAGCTGGGCTTTATCGGCAGGAACGGCCGGGGCAAGACCAGCTTTCTCAAGCTCCTCATGGGCGAATACCAGTATCAGGGGAAGATAGTCTCATCAGTTAAATTCGACTACTTCCCCTATCCCCTGGAGGACACAGGCAGGCCCACCCGGGAGCTGCTCTCCCAGGTGTGTCCCCAGGGGGAGGACTGGGAATTCCAGCGGGAGCTATCCCTGCTGGAGTTGGAGGATGAGGTCCTGGAGCGGCCCTTTTCCAGTCTCTCCGGCGGGGAGCGGACCAAGGCCCTGCTGGCCGCTCTGTTCCTTAATCCCGGACACTTCCTGCTTATCGACGAGCCCACCAACCATTTGGACAGCCGGGGCCGGGAGCTTGTCTCCGCCTATCTCAAGAAGAAAAAAGGCTTCATCCTGGTCTCCCACGACCGCAGCTTCCTGGACGGCTGCGTGGACCACATACTGTCCATAAACCGCGCCGACATCCAGGTGCAGAGCGGCAGCTTCTCCTCCTGGATGGAAAACTTTCAGCGCCGACAGGACTTTGAGCTGTCCCGGAACAGGCAGCTGCAAAAGGAGATAAAGCAGCTGCAGCAATCGGCAAGGCGCAGTTCCGCCTGGTCCGACAAAGCCGAGTCAGGCAAGTACGGCTCCCGGAATTCCGGATTGAAGGTGGACCGGGGCTATGTGGGCCACAAGGCCGCAAAGATGATGAAGCGTTCCAAGAATCTGGAGGCCAGGCAGAAGAAGGCCATAGAGGAAAAATCCGGCCTGCTGAAAAATGTGGAGACGGCGGAGAGCCTGAAGCTGTTTCCCCTGAGCCATCACGCCCAGCAGCTCATCAGCCTGAAAGACTGTGCGCCGGCATACGGCGGCAGAGAGGTCTGCCCCCGCCTGAGTTTCAGTCTGAGCCGGGGCGAGCGCATCGCCCTGGACGGCAGGAACGGCAGCGGGAAATCCAGCCTGCTGAAGCTTCTGGCGGGGCAGCCGCTGGAGCACAGCGGCAGTTTCAGCCTTGCCTCTGGGCTCATAGTATCCTATGTGCCCCAGGACAGTTCCCACCTGTCCGGCCCCCTGTCCGCCTATGCCCGCTCTGCCTCCATAGACGAGAGCCTTTTCATGACCATACTCAGGAAGCTGGACTTCTCCCGCTCCCAGTTCGACCTGGAACTGGAGGAGCTCTCCGCCGGCCAGAAGAAAAAGCTCATGCTGGCGGAGAGCCTGTGCCGCAGGGCCCACGTGTATCTCTGGGATGAGCCTCTAAACTACATAGACATATACAGCCGCATGCAGATAGAGGAGCTGATAAAGGAATTTTCCCCCACGATGGTCTTTGTGGAGCACGATGCGGCATTCAGAAACGCCGTCGCCACCAGGGTCATAAGCCTATAAAAGCCCCGCCAGCCGCCCCAGGGCGGCCACTCCGGCGCACAGCAGCAGTCCTATGGCCGTGGGCAGCAGGGCGGAGACCGCCGTCCATTTCAGGCTTCCCGTCTCCTTTCTGATAGTCAGCAGCGTGGTGGAGCAGGGCCAGTGGCACAGGGAGAACAGCATGACGCAAAGAGCCGTCACCGCCGTCCAGCCCTGGGCCTCCAGCAGGGGTTTTATAGCCGTCAGCTCTCCCAGCTCCGTCAGGCTCCCGCTTGCGCTGTATATCATCACGGCAACGGGCAGCACTATCTCGTTGGCCGGGAAGCCCAGGACAAAGGCCAAAAGTATCACGCCGTCCATACCCATCAGCTCACCCAGGGGCTCAAGGAGCGAGGCAAGGGCGGCCAGCACGTTCCCCTCTCCCAGATGCACATTGGCCAGCAGCCACAGCAGCGCCCCTGCCGGGGCCGCCACCGCTGCCGCCCTGCCCAGGACGAAGAGGGTCCTGTCCAAGACCGAGCGCACTATCACCTTTCCCAGCTCCGGCCGCCGGTAGGGGGGCAGCTCCAGGACGAAGGCGGAGCTCTCCCCTTTCAGCAGGCTCACGGCCAGCAGCTTTGTACTCAGCAGGGTCAGGGCCACGGAGAGGACGATGAGCCCCGTAAGGGCCAGGGCCGACAGCAGGGCGTTATCCCCGCCGCCGGCAAGGAACATGCTTATAAGGGCGATAAGCGTGGGAAAGCGGCCGTTGCAGGGCACCAGGCTGTTGGTGATAATAGCCAGCAGCCGCTCCCTGGGTGAATTGATTATCCGGCAGCCCACCACCCCGGCGGCGTTGCAGCCGAAGCCCATGGCCATGGTCAGGGCCTGGCGGCCGCAGGAGGAGCAGCGGCAGAAGGGCCTATCCAGATTATAGGCTATCCTGGGCAGGTAGCCCGAGTCCTCCAGGAGGGTAAAAAGGGGGAAGAAGATAGCCATGGGCGGCAGCATCACCGACACCACCCAGGCCAGGGTCTTGTAGGCCCCCTCCACCAGCAGCCCGGTGAGCCAGGCGGGGGCGCCCAGGGCCCGGAAGCCCTCCAGCAGCCTGTCGTATATGCAGAACAGCCCCCGGCTCAGCCACTGGGAGGGGTAGTTTGCCCCCTTTATGGTCAGGTAGAACACAAGAGCCAGCAGGGCTATCATAAGCGGATATCCCAGGAGCCGCCCTGTGAGTATCCTGTCTATCATCCTGTCCCTGGGGCCGTAGGCCCTCCCGGCATTTTCCGTCACCTGAGAGCATATTTTTTCCCCTGCCCTCACCAGGCTGGACACCAGCATATCCTGCAGCCGGTCCCGGCTTATGCCCCGGTCAGCCAGCAGCTCCCGCTGCTCCCGGGCCGCCGAGCGCAATTCGGCTCCCACCCGCTCCTCTATCTCTCCCAGCAGCAGGCGCAGACATATAAAGCGGGGGGACAGTCCCGCCGTCTCCTCCGCCAGGGGCAGGAGGTTTTCAACTGCCTGCTCCACCTGGGGCGGGTAAAGGACGCAGCTGTCCGGCCGGTCCCGGGGGCCTTCAAACATTTTGTCCAAGGCATCCAGCAGCTTTGCCCGGCACCTTCTGTTCCGGGCCACGGTACCCACCACCGGGATACCCAGCAGCTTCTCCAGTTTATCCAGGTCAATATGTATGCCCTTGCTCTCCGCCTCGTCCATGAGATTTACGCACAGCAGGGTGGGTCTGCCCGTCTCCAGTATCTGCAGCAGCAGATTCATGTTCCGCTCCAGGCAGCCGGCGGCGCAGACCACCAGCACGGCGTCGGCCCCGCCGAAGCAGATAAAGTCCCGGGCCAGCTCCTCCTCCGGGGAGTCCGCCATGAGGGAATAGGTACCCGGCAGGTCCGTCAGCACGTAGCCCCTCTTCCCGCTGCGGCAATAGCCCCGGGCGGTGCTCACCGTTTTCCCCGGCCAGTTGCCGGTGTGCTGCTTCATCCCCGTGAGACTGTTGAATATAGTGCTTTTCCCCACGTTGGGATTGCCTGCCAGGGCGATGAGCTTATCCTCCGGCCTCTGGCGCAGAGCCTGCTTTTCCTCCCGGCCAATGCCTCTGCCTGTAGATTTCAGCGTCAGGCCCATATTACCTCCCCTTCGCTCCGGGGCCGGCCCTGATACGGGACGCCCCGGATACTGTCGTCAGACCTTATTTACTATTATGTCCCTGCAATCCCCGCTCCTGATGGCCAGCATGGCGCCCCGAATCAGAAAGGCTCTGGGGTCGCCCGCCGGGCTCAGGCCCAGGCATTCCACTCTGGTGCCCTCCACCAGGCCCATGTCCAGCAGCCGGCGGCGCAGGGCCCCGCTGCTGTTCAGGCTTTCCACCACGGCCGTCTCGCCGGGCCGGAGATTTTGGAGACCAATACTTCTGTCCACTTCTATCCACCCGCTTTACGCTGCATTATATGCCGCCGGCCGGGGAACTGACACTCCCGCCGCCGTCCCTGCCCATTCCCGGCATATCCTCTCCGGGCCGGGCGTGGCCGCGCCGAGACCGACTGCCGCCCCGGGCCATAGCGAAGCGCCCGGGAGCGCCCCCGTTCTCCGGGCTTCTCCGGGGCGCAGAGGGGAAAGCCTCCGGGTCTCCCCTCAAAAGGCAAAAAGGCCCCCGGACCTGACGGTCCGGGGGTCTCAATGTTTATGCCGTGTTATGCTGTATGCTCAGCCTCTGGCGGCTTCCATGCCTGCCACAAGGGCTTTCTTGTTGCCTTCCAGGAACTTCTGCTTCCGCTCGCCCAGCTCGATACGGATGGCTTCCACCATGGTATCCAGGCTGACAATGGGCTCCTTCTCCAGCATGGCGCCCAGGATAGCCACATTGGCGCCCTTGGGGTTGCCGACGCTTTCGGCAATGCCCATTGCGTCACAATAGACCACCTTGATATCGTCTCTCACGCTCTTGCGGTCAATGATGGAGCTGTTGATGACCAGCAGCCCGCCGGGCTTGACGCTGCTCTCAAATTTATCCAGGGAGGGGGCGTTCATAGCCACAACCACGTCTGCCTTATCCACCATGGGGGAGGCCACGTCCTCATCGCTGACGATGACGGAGCAGTTGGCGGTACCGCCTCGCATCTCAGGGCCGTAGGAGGGGAGCCATGACACATGCTTTCCTTCCAGCATGCTGGCCATGGCAACGAACTTACCGATAAGCAGCATGCCCTGGCCGCCGAATCCGGCAAAGATAAACTGTTTCGTCATTATTTGTTTGCCCCCTTATCTTTATACACGCCCAGAGGATAGTAGGGGATCATGTTCTCTTCCAGCCACTTCATGGCCTCAACAGGGCTGAGGCCCCAGTTGGTGGGACAGGTGGAGAGAACTTCGATCATGCAGAAGCCCTTGCCTTCCATCTGGTACTGGAACGCCTTCTTGATAGCCTTCTTGGTCTTGATGATGTTTGCGTTGTTGTTCACTGCGCAGCGCTCGATATAGTAAGAGTCGGGGACCTGCGCGAGCATCTCGGACATCTTTATGGGAGCGCCGCACCAGGCCTCGTCACGGCCGTTGGGGGAGGTGGTGGTGCGCTGGCCCACCAGGGTGGTGGGGGCCATCTGGCCGCCGGTCATGCCGTAAATGGCGTTGTTGACGAAGATGGTGCAGATCTTCTCGCCCCTATGGGCGGCGTGGACGATCTCGGCGGTGCCTATGGAGGCCAGGTCGCCGTCGCCCTGGTAGGTGAAGACTAGGGTGTCGGGCTTTGCCCTCTTCACGCCGGTGGCCACAGCGGGAGCTCTGCCGTGGGCAGCCTCCAGCATATCCACGTTAAAGTAGTCATAAGCGAAAACCGAGCAGCCAACGGGAGCCACACCCACTATGTTGCCGCCCATGCCGGATTCCTCCAGGGCCTCTGCCACCAGGCGGTGGATGATGCCGTGGTTGCAGCCGGGGCAGTAGTGGAAGGGCTTATCGGTCAGATATTTAGTCTTTTCAAATATGACGGACATTTACTTACCCTCCTTCATTTCGAGGATCTTTGTTACGATCTCTCCGGTAGTGGGCATAAGGCTGCCGCAGTGGCCGAAGTATTCAACGGGCTTTGCGCCGCCCACAGCCAGCTTCACGTCAATGAGCATCTGGCCTTCGTTGGCCTCCACATCCAGCAGGGCCTTGGCGTTGGCGCTGGCCTCTTTCAGTTCCTTGTAGGGGAAGGGCCACACGGTGATGGGACGGAAGAGGCCCACTTTGACGCCCTTTTCTCTCAGTTCGTTCACGGCGGACTTGGCGATACGGGCCACGGTGCCGAAGGCGGTGATGATGAAGTCGGCGTCCTCGGTCATATAGGTCTCGTACATCACTTCGTTCTTCTCTATCTCACGGTAGATGGCCTGAAGTTCGTTGTTGTGTACGGTGAGCTCCTCGGTATTGATGTACAGGGAGTTGATGACGGCCCTCTTTGCCGGGTCATCGCCGGGCTTCCAGCCGGTGGCGGCCCAGGGCTTCTTCTCCGGGTCAACCTTGAACTCTCTCATCTCCGGCATCTCCACAGGCTCCATCATCTGGGCCATGATGCCGTCTGCCAGAATCAGCACGGGTACTCTGTACTTCTCCGCCTTGTCAAAGGCAAAGCCGAAGATATTTATTGCCTCCTGGATAGAAGCCGGGGCATAAGTGATAAGATGGTAGTCGCCGTTGCCGCCGCCCTTGGTAGCCTGGTTATAGTCGCCCTGGGAAGCCTGGATGCTGCCCAGACCCGGGCCGCCGCGCATGACGTTGAGGATAACGCAGGGCAGCTGAGCGCCGGCACAGTAGGAAATGCCCTCCTGCTTGAGGCTGACGCCGGGGCTGGAGGAAGAGGTGATGACACGCTCGCCGGTAGAGGCTGCGCCGTATACCATGTTAATTGCCGCCACTTCGCTTTCAGCCTGCAGGAAGCAGCCGCCCACCTCGGGCATACGAGCGGACATGTATTCGGGGATCTCCGTCTGGGGAGTAATAGGATAGCCGAAGAAGAAGCGAGCGCCGGCGCGGATGGCGGCCTCGGCAATAGCTTCGCTACCCTTCATAAGGGTCAGTGCCATTTTAATTTCCTCCTTAATCCTTTTCTATGTGGATCGCCACATCCGGGCAGGTACGGGCGCAGGATGCGCAGCCGATACATGCCTCGGGTTCCACTACCTCTGCGGGGTGGTAGCCCTTTGCGTTGAGCTTGGTTTTTGAAAGGGCGAGTACGCTCTTAGGGCAGGCTCTGACACACAGACCGCAGCCCTTACAAACAAGCTCGTTGATTGTCACCTTTACCATGGTTCTACCTCTTTTCTTTTATGATTTTCCAGTTGTTACTGACTATGTAGTACAGGCCGCCCCCGGCGGCCGGGGTATACTTATCAAAGGGTCTTTATCCAGCTGTTCCAGTCTCTGGCCATGTAGGTGTCTATATACATGGGTTTGCCGATGTATCTGGGGTCGTGGCCCTCGGAGAGGAACTGGTCCAGCATCCGCTTTTTCCCCGAGGTGTAGAGCACCGGCACCCCGGTGAGCTCCGACACCTGCTTTATAAGCCGGTAGCCGTCCCTCAGCTCCTCATAGCCCGTGGCCTCCGCCAGGTTGGTGTTGTTTATCATCCCGCTGATCTTCAGCCGGGAGTGGACCTGCATCTCCTCCTGGAGCCGGACGATCCTGTCCACGGTGCCCGCCAGGGGCCTGCGGATGTTAATGACGTTGAGCACCTCCAGCGCCCCCTCCTCCAGGTCCATGAAGTCCTGATGGTAGCGGCCCAGAGCGGTGGAGCCCACGGCGTCTCCCCCCACGTCGAAGACCACAGTGTCCCAATCCATGTCAAAAGCGGAGGCCACCTCCGCCGGCAGGGACAGGGTCTCTATTCCGGAGCATGAGAAATTGGGAGATACCAGACGTATCTCCTTCATCTCGGTGAGCTTTCCGTGCTCGGCAAGGCGGAAATAGGTGTTCACCATGTCCAGGTCCAGAAGCTCCGTGCGTTTGCCCTGTTCCGCCGCCTGAAAAGCAAAATTTAAGGCCAGCTCCGTTTTGCCGCTGCCGTAATTTCCGATCAGAACATAGACTTTTTTCATAAGCAGTTTCCTTTCCTGTTGCGCCTTTTGCCGCATTTATATTCTATCACCCTAATGAGAAGTCCGTCAATAAACAATAGTGCCGATATTTGCCAATAAACAAATTGCAAAATGACGAAATAAATATGTGATTGCATTTAATTAAATGCGTTTTATTCGATTTTGCTTTAAATTTATATGAATATAAAAACACCCCCGCCTCGGGACTTCCCAAAGCGGGGGGTGATTTCCTATTCATGTTTGATGCTGGAAACCAGCAAAATGACCTCATTGTTGGACACGGTGGCCACGCCTTCGCCCACTTCCAGGCTGCCTCTTTCGCCCTGGACCGAATAGCTCACCAGGCCGGGAGAGACGGCGCAGAGCATATCGCAGTGGCCCCGCAAAACGCCCAGGCTCCCGAAGGGGGTGGGCAGCCTCACGTAGTCCACATAGCTCTCGAAGCCGTCTCCGTAGGCGGTGCTGACGCTGAGATGGATATCACTAGCCATGGTCTCACCTCAGTAGTTGTTCCGCTTGGCGATAACTTCGTCTATGGTGCCGCAGAGCAGGAAAGCCTGCTCCGGCAGGTCGTCCACATCTCCGCCCAGTATAGCCTGGAAGCCCTTAATGGTCTCCTTCAAAGGCACATACTTGCCCTCCATGCCGGTGAAGTTTTCCGCCACATGGAAGGGCTGGGACAAAAAGCGCTGGATGCGCCGGGCCCTGTTGACGGTGAGCTTATCCTCGTGGCTCAGCTCGTCCATGCCCAACACGGCGATTATATCCTGGAGCTCCCGGTATTTCTGCAATACCTCCTGTACGGCCCGGGCAGTCCGGTAGTGCTCGTTGCCCACGATGTCCGCCTCCAGCATACGGGAGGAGGAGGCCAGGGGGTCCACCGCCGGGTAGATGCCCAGCTCGGAGATGGAGCGGGACAGCACGGTGGTGGCGTCCAGATGGGCGAAAGTGGTGGCGGGGGCCGGGTCGGTGAGGTCGTCGGCAGGCACGTACACGGCCTGGACGGAGGTGATGGAGCCTTTGCGGGTGGAGACGATACGCTCCTCCAGCGAGCCCATCTCCGTGGCCAGGGTGGGCTGATAGCCCACAGCCGAGGGCATGTTGCCCAGAAGGGCGGAGACCTCGGAACCCGCCTGGATGAAACGGAAGATATTGTCTATGAACAGCAGCACATCCTGATGCTGCACGTCTCTGAAGTATTCGGCTATGGTCAGGGCGGAGAGGGGCACTCTCAGCCTTGCGCCGGGGGTCTCGTTCATCTGGCCGTAGACCAGGGCGGTCTTTTCCACCACTCCGGACTCGGTCATTTCGTTCCACAGATCGTTGCCCTCACGGCTGCGCTCTCCCACGCCGGCAAAAACGGAGTAGCCGCCGTGCTCATAGGCCACGTTGCGGATAAGTTCCATTATCAGCACGGTCTTGCCCACGCCGGCGCCGCCGAAGAGGCCTATCTTACCGCCCTTTGCATAGGGGGTGAGCAGGTCCACCACCTTGATGCCGGTCTCCAGCATATTGTCCGCCGGCACGATATCTGTGAAGCCGGGGGCGTTCTGGTGTATGGGCCGGTATTCCTTTGCCTTTACCTCGCCCTTGCCGTCTATGGGCTGGCCCACCACATTGAACATGCGCCCCAGAGTCTCCTCCCCCACGGGCATCTCAATGGGCATCCCGGTAGGAGTGACCTGGCAGCCTCGGGAGAGGCCGTCGGTAGAGGCCAGAGCGATGCACCGCACGGTGCTGCCGCCCAGCTCCTGCACCACTTCCGCAGTCACCGAGCCCTGGCCGTTCTCCAGCAGCACAGCGTCGTATATGGCCGGCAGCTGTCCCTGGGGAAAGCGCACATCCACCACCGGGCCCACAACTTTGCAAACAGTTCCTTTTTCCATTTTATTCTCCATTCCGCAGAGCGTTGGCCCCGCCCACAATCTCGGAGATCTCCGTGGTTATCTTAGCCTGACGGGTCCTGTTCAAAGTCAGGTTCAGCTCATGGAGCAGCTCGTCGGCATTGTCTATGGCATTGGTCATGGCGGTCATGCGGGCAAAATGCTCGCTGACCTTGGCATCCATCAGCGCCATGGCGACGCTGTTGTCCACGTACATGCGGCTGAGGGTGTTCACCAGGCTCAGCTTATCCGGCTCGAAGATACAGTCTCCCCCATTGTCAGCCTTGTCTCCCTCGATAGGGAGCAGCTGCAGGCACTGGGGCCTCTGCCCCATGGACTCCCGGCGCTGGTAGACCAGGACTATCCTGTCCGCCCGGCCGTTCACATACAGCTCCTGGATATAGTGGGACAGCTCCCGGCTCTGTTCCGGCGAGGGTATGTCGTCTATATCGTCAAAGCAGCGGTCCAGGTTCAGGCTCTTATCCTCCCGCTGGCCGCCGTTCCAGCGGCCGCAGAGCACGGTGAAATACTCCGCCTCCTCCTTTTCCAGCAGAGAGCGCAGATATCTCAGCACGTCCCAGTTATAGGCTCCGCAGAGCCCCCGGTTTCCCACAAACAGGACATAGCAGACTCTTTTTATCTCCCGGGTCTTCAGCAGGGGGCACTCGTCTCCGTCGATATCGGAGATGACCAGCTCCAGAGAGCGGCGGCACTTCCCGGCAAAATCTTCCAGATTGGAAAGCTGGCTCTGGGTCTGGTGCAGCTTTGCGGTAGAGACCAGCTTCATGGTCTTGGTTATTTTCCCGGTGCTCTCCACACCTTTTATTCTGGCCTTGATTGCATAGATGCCGGCCATCAGCCGCACCTCCCTTCAGACGATCTTATATGTGTCAGGGCGTAAAGTCCCTCTTGAAGCTCTGGATGACCTGGCGCATCCGGTCGATCTGTTCATTGTCCAGCTTTGCCCCGCCGTCTATGGCCCGGCAGAGCTCAGGGGCGTTTTCATAGGCATAGGCGGTAAGGCCGCTTTCAAATTCAGGCACCTTTTCGGTGTCCAGATCGTCCATAAAGCCCTCGTTGGCGGCGAAGATCGCCACCACTTCCTGGGCCACGGTGCGCGGGTCGAAGCGTTTCTGCTTGAGCAGCTCCGTAAGTTTTCTGCCCCGGTTCAGGGTGTCCCTTGTAGCCTTATCCAGATCCGAGCCGAACTGGGAGAAGCTCTCCAGTTCCCGGTACTGGGCCAGGTCCATCCTCAGGCGGGAGGCGAACTGCTTCATGGCCTTGGGCTGGGCGTCGCCGCCCACGCGGCTCACGGACAGTCCCGCATTAATTGCCGGGCGCACGCCGGAGTTGAACAGGGATTCCTCCAGGAATATCTGGCCGTCGGTGATGGAAATGACGTTGGTGGGGATATAGGCGGAGATATCTCCCGCCTGGGTCTCCACTATAGGCAGGGCGGTCATGCTGCCGCCGCCGTTTTCGTCGTTGAGGCAGGCGGCCCGCTCCAGCAGTCTGGAGTGGAGATAGAACACGTCCCCGGGGTAGGCTTCCCGCCCTGGCGGGCGGTGGAGCAGCAGGCTCAGCTCACGGTAAGCCACCGCATGGTGGGACAGGTCATCGTAAACTATCAGCACATGGCGGCCCTTGTACATAAGGTATTCGCCCATGGCGGCGCCGGTATAGGGGGCAATGTACAGCATGGGGGCCGGTTCGGAGGCCTTGGCGCTGACAATGATGCTGTAGTCCATGGCGCCCAGCTCCCGGAGCTTTGCGGCGATGCCCGCAACGGTGGACTCCTTCTGCCCTATGGCCACATAGATGCAGATGACGTCCTTGCCCTTTTGGTTGATGATCGTATCGACGGCGATGGAGGTCTTGCCGGTCTTCCTGTCGCCGATTATCAGCTCACGCTGGCCCCGGCCTATAGGCACCAGGGCGTCTATGGCTTTTATGCCGGTATGCAGAGGCACGGACACGGGCTTTCTGGCGATGATGCCGGGGGCCGGGCTCTCCACGGGTCTGGTCTCCGTGGTCTGAAGGGGACCTCTGCCGTCCACGGGGCGGCCGAGTCCGTCCACCACGCGGCCGATGAGCCCTTCTCCCACGGGCACTTCCATGACCTTGCCGGTGCGGCGCACCTGGGCTCCCTCATGGATATTCTCATAGTTGCCCAGCAGCACGGCGCTGACCCGGTTTTTCTCGATGTCCATCACCATGCCCTGGAGCCCGCCTTCAAAGCGCACCATCTCTCCGGCCATGACGTCGGACAGGCCGGTTATATGGCATATGCCGTCGGCCAGGCTTTCCACCACGCCGGTCTGGAAGCAGCCGGGGCAGGTGGAGGCCTCAGAAAAGCGCTTCTGGAAATAAACGGTGATCTCTTCCTTGGGGCAGTCGTCTTCTTCCAGCTCCTCCCCCACGCGCTGCAGCATGTATTCCAGGCTCCCGTCGTAGACCGTGTCCTCCAGCTTCAGGCGCAGGCCGCCTATAAGGCTGGGGTCGGCAGCAGTTACCAGCTTGAATCTTCCGCCGGTCTTTTGGGAGAGGAGCCGCTCTATCCTCTTGAGCAAAGCCTCATCCAAAGTCTCGGTGTACCACAGCTTCGCGCTGAGGCTGTCTCCCCAGCGGAGCTTTGCAGTATCGCTTTCGGTGAGCTCCAGCATCTGTTCCAGCTGCTCCACAAAGCGCTGGGGCATGGCGCTGCGCTCCCGGGCATACCTGTCGCTTTTCAGCAGCTTGCCGGTCTCCTGGACCAGGCTCTCGGCGCTCTGGTCTCTCAGCTGCGTAAGGGCCTGCTGCTTCAGGCTGGTCACATCGTGCTCGGCTTCTTTGAGCCGGCTGTCCGCCCGCGACCTGCTCTCCTCCACGCTGCGCTCCATACTGCGCTTTGAACGCTCCCGGGCCTGGACCAGTATTTCATCACACTGGCTGCGGCTCTCGGCGTCCATATTTTCAAGGGTCTGTGTTATCTGCCGGGCGTTTTCTCCGGCCTCCTTTGCCTTATCCAGCTCCTGGCTGATCTTCTGCCGGTTGCCTTCTATCATGTTGATAACTATCTTCTTCCCGAATTTGACCAGGAAAAAGACCAGTATGGCAAAGTTTATAAGGGCGAACCATATGTTCCATCCACCCATACACAGTCACCCTCCTTCCTGCAAAAAATCTTTCCAATCATGGGTATAAGCCCTGCCCTCAGCGGCAGAGTCTGTCCGCCAGGTCGGCGGCCAGCTGCCGGCGCTGCTCCTCCAGAGCCTCGCCTCCTGCCTTGCGCAGTTCCTCCGCCTCCCGGGCAGCCTGCTGCATTTTTTCCTCGGCCTGAGATTCAGCCTGTTTCGCGATATTTTCCGCCTCCTGCTGAGCCTTGGAGCGGGCGTCGGCCATAATGCTCTCGGCCTGCTTCAGGCTTTCGCTTCTGCGGCAGTCCAGATCTTTTTGGGTCTCGGCCAGTTTCTCTTTGGCCTGGCGCTCTTGCTCAAAGCAGTCGTCGATGCCCTTTTGTCTCTGCTCCCTGAAGCTGATGACAGGTTTGAAAAGCAGCTTGTTGAGCAGGAACATAAGTATAAAGAAGCTCAGGACAGTGAGCAGCAGCTCAGAAATATTGATGGTCAGCATGTCCGCTTCTCCTTCCAGTCAAGAACCGCCGTCAAATCTTGGCGATGAGCATGAAAGCGATAAGCAGACCGTAGATGGTCAGAGCCTCCATAAGGCCCAAAGACAGTATCAGAGTGGAGCGTATATCCTTGCTAGCCTCGGGCTGGCGGGCAATGGCCTCCATGGCTTTAGAGGCGGCGATGCCCTGGCCGATGCCGGGGCCCAGCGTACTGAGGGCGATGGCTATAGCTGTGGCGATTGCGATAAGACCAGTTTCCATTTGTATATCCTCCAATTAAGTTATAATGTTTTTCTCTAAGCCGGGCCGGGTATCAATCCTCTCCGGCCGCCTCCGAAATGTATATGGACAGCAGCATGGTGAACACCAGGGCCTGTATCAGGCAGAACAGCAGGCTCAGCACCTGCATAAGCAAAGGCACGATAATGGGGAAGATGCCGTAGAGCTGTTCCGTGACCATCTCCTCGCCGTACAGGTTGCCGAAAAGACGCAGGGCCAGGGAGAAGGGCCTGATGAACATCTCCACTATGGTCAGAGGCAGCAGTATGCTCAGGAAAGACTTCAGGTAACCCACAAAGCCCTGTTCCTTGAATCCCACCGTGTGGATGGTGAAAAACCCGATGATGGCCAGGGCCGCCGTTACGGACAGGCTGGCAGTGGGCACGGAAAAACCGGTGATGTGCCCTGCACCGGGGAGCAGGCCCGAGTAGTTACAGACAATAATAAATATGAAGAAGGTGGCCATGAGGGGAAAATACCTCTTTGCCAACTTCTTTCCCATAACTCCCTCGAAGTAGGATTGGAGCTTGCTGACGCTCATCTCCGCCAGATTCTGCAGCAATCCCGGCACTTCCTTCATATTTCTGGTTGCCAGCCAGGAGACCAGCGCCAAGAGCGCAATAATCACCCACATGGTGACCAGGACCCCTGTTATTTCAACTG
>DVHY01000061.1 GCA_018711755.1 Candidatus Limivicinus faecipullorum
GGGCGCAACTCTGTCGGCCATGGATATACCTCCTATTGTCTGGATTGAAGAATCTTCAGTACAGTGTATGCGCCGGTGGCGGCAGTGTGTCAATTAAGACTTGAAAAAAGCCGGGACTACAGTATATAATATGATGAATTACTGTTTGGAGGTGCCTATGGGACGTCTGGGATTCATCCATGAAAAGCTGGATATAAAGATACTCATACTCTATATCCTGCGCCGCCTGCCGGGGACGGTGGACCCGGAAACCCTGGCGGAACTGTGCCAGTGCGACAGCGGCGTGGGCTATTTCGATTACTCCGACTGCCTGGCGGAGCTGGTGGAGACCGGCCATATCCACGAGGACGAGGAGGGCTACTGCATCACCGAGAAGGGCGCCAGAAACGCCGACGCCGTGGAGAGCAGCCTGCCCTATTCCGTGCGCTCCAAGGCCCAGAAACTCATCGCCCCCGTGGAGGAGCGGATGCGCAGGGCCGCCATGATAACGGCAAAGCAGCACGACAGCCAGGGCGGTATCACCGTGGAGCTGGCCATGTCCGACGGAGTGGGAGAGATAATCCGCCTCAGCTTCCTCTGCGCCAACGAGGAACAGGCCAAACAGGTACAGAAAAATTTCCGCCGGGATGCGGAGGGCTACTATCAGAAGATAGTGGAGCTGCTGAGCCGCCCCCAGGAGAAAGACAAAAAGAAGCAGGAGAAGAACAAATGAAAACTATCATTCCTCAAGACTACAAAAGCATACTTTCCATCTATGATACTCAGAAAGCCATCAGCCTGTTAAAGCGGCTGTTTGAAGATAACCTGGGGGCAAAGCTGAACCTGTACCGGGTCTCCGCCCCTCTGTTCGTGGACGAGAACTCCGGCCTCAACGACAACCTCAACGGCTATGAGCGGCCCGTCTCCTTTGACATCCTCCGCTCCGAGCACAGGGCCGAGGTGGTCCAGTCCCTGGCCAAGTGGAAGCGCCTGGCCCTCAAACGCTACGGCTTCTACCCCGGCAAGGGCATATACACCGATATGAACGCCATCCGCCGGGACGAGGACGAGCTGGACAACCTCCACTCCGTCTATGTGGACCAGTGGGACTGGGAAAAGGTGATCCTACAGGAGAACAGGAACCTGGATTACCTGAAGCTCACGGTGATGGACATTGTCGCCGCCATCTGCGACACCCAGGACACCATGCAGGCTATCTACCCCCAGCTGTCTGTGCTGCCCAAGCTCAAACGCCAGGTGAGCTTCGTAACTTCCCAGCAGCTGGAGGATATGTATCCCGACCTCAGCTCCAAGGAGCGGGAGAACGCCTATCTGAAAGACCACGGCACCGCCTTCATCATAGGCATCGGCGCTCCCCTCAAGTCCGGCAAGCCCCACGACGGTAGGGCCCCGGACTATGACGACTGGTCCCTCAACGGGGACATCATGTTCTGGTATGACGTGCTGGGCTGCGCCATGGAGATATCCTCCATGGGCATCCGTGTGGACCCGGAGTCCATGGACCGGCAGCTCACCATGGCCGGCTGCGACAGCCGCCGGGAACTGCCCTATCACAAGGCCCTGCTGAACGGGGAAATGCCCCTCACCATAGGCGGCGGCATCGGCCAGTCACGCCTCTCCATGCTGCTGCTGGGCAAGGCCCACATCGGCGAGGTCCAGGCCTCTATCTGGGACAAGGACACCATGGAAAAATGTGAAAAGGCGGGGATCATCCTGCTGTGACCTGCTGCCGCCCCTAAAGGGCGGAAGGGAGCGTATATGTCATTTGTAAACCTACAGTTCTGGGCGCTGTTCCTGCCCCTCAGCTTTCTCGCCTATGCTCTGATGAGAAGCGCGAAGGGGCAGAACGCCGTGCTGCTGCTGGCCAGTCTCGTGTTCTATGCGAGCTATGACCTTAAATACCTGCTGCTGCTTGTGTTCTGCACGGCCCTCGGCTATCTGGGCGGCCGCCTGGGGGGACGGGACCGGCGCATATATATAGCCGCCGCCCTGGGGGAGCTGCTGGTGCTGCTGGTGTTCAAATACACCGGCTTTGCCCTGGGCAGCATACAGAGCCTCACGGGCCTGAACTTCAGCCTGCCGGAGATACTGCTGCCGGTGGGATTGAGCTTCTATGTGTTCCAGAGCTGTTCCTATCTCTTCGACCTGTACAATAATAAACTGGAGCCGGAGCGGGATATCATAAGCTACGGCCTTTTCGTCTGCTTTTTCCCCACGGTGGTCTCCGGGCCCATACAGAAGGGCCGGGAGCTGCTGCCCCAAATACGGGAAAAGCGGAAGCTCAGCTATGAGAACTTCAGCTTCTTTATCCTGGTCTTCCTCTGGGGCGCCTTTTTGAAACTGGTCATCGCCGACCGCCTGGCCCTGATGACCGACCGGCTCTTCGTGGAGTATTACAACTACAGCGGCGCCATACTCATGGTCAACTCCCTGGCCTACACCTTCCAGATATACGCCGACTTCGCCGGCTACAGCTACATGGCCATTGCCGTCTCCCGGCTCTTCGGCTTTACCCTGAAGGACAATTTCCGCCAGCCCTATCTGGCCACGGATATACGGGACTTCTGGCGGCGCTGGCATATCTCCCTCACCGGCTGGTTCACCGAATACCTGTACTTCCCCCTGGGGGGCAGCCGGAAGGGGACTGCAAGGCGTTATGTAAACATATTTATAGTCTTCCTGGTGAGCGGGCTGTGGCACGGGGCGGCCTGGAGCTTTGTGTTCTGGGGGGCCCTCCACGGCTTCTACCAGGTCTTCGGACATATCACCAGGCCCTGGCGCAATCACATTTATGACCGGCTGGGCATAGACCGCTCCAAGTCCGCTTTCAGGCTGGGGCAGCGATTTGTCACCTTCTCCCTTGTGAGCTTCGCCTGGATATTTTTCCGCTCGGAAAACCTGACCAAGGCTCTGGTATACTGCCGGAACATGCTCCGGGGCTTTGCTCCCTGGACCCTCTTTGACGGCAGCCTCACCGCCTTCGGCATAGGCGGGGCGGACTGGGCGATCCTGCTCTTTGCCCTGGCTCTGCTGGGCATAGTGTCGGCGCTGAGGGAAAAGGGCTATGACAGCGGCTGCATCCTGAGACAGGGCATGGCGGCCCGGGCCCTGCTGTGCTGGGCGCTGTTCATGGTGATACTGGTCTTCGGGGCCTACGGCGGGGAGTATTCCGCCAGCGCCTTCATATATGCGGGGTTTTAGGCTATGAAGAAAATACTTAGACGCAGCCTTGCTCTGCTGCTGATTGTGATTTTTACCCTGGGCTCGGTGTGGGCCCTGGACAGGGTGCTGCTTATAAAGCGCTACGACGGGGTGCAGCCCATGGAGAGCTTTTACGCCCAGGAGCCGGGCACGGTGGATGTGCTGCTCATGGGCAACAGCCACATGGGCGTCCATGTGGACACCGCCACTTTGTGGCAGGAATACGGTATCTCCGCCTTTGCCCTCTGGGGCGGGGTGCAGCCCATGTGGAACACTTATCATTTTCTGGTGGAGGCCCTGAAGTACCAGCAGCCCAAGGCGGTGGTGCTGGAGATAGGGGGACTCAGCGTTGAGGACGAGTACTCCGACGAGGCCACTCAGCTTAAGAACGTGGCGGGGATGCACCTTAGCCTCAACAAGCTGGAGGCGGTGAAAGCCACGGCCCCCAGGGAACGCTGGGCCTCACTGTTGCTGGGCCTGCCGCTGTATCACCAGCGATACAGCGAGCTGACGGAGGAAGATTTTCAGTACTTCCCCTGGTCCGGGGAGCTGATAAACAACAAGGGCAGCTATGCCCTCTACGGCCATGGGGATTTCGATATGGAAGACCCCTGGGCCATAGAGACCACGGCGGAGATAAGCGAAAAGTCCCTGGACTATTTTATGAGGATAGTCTCCCTCTGCCGGGAGCAGGGCATCAGGCTCATCCTGGTGAAGACCCCCACCGTGGACCTGGAGAAATACCAGCCCTATTCCAACGCCGCGGCCCGGCTGGCAGAGGAGCTTGGACTGGACTTCTACGACTTCAACAAGATGGCGGAGGAGACCGGCATCGAGGGCGGGGACTTCTATTTTGATACCCACCTGAACCTCTGCGGTTCCAGGAAGCTGAGCCTCTGCCTGGGGCAGATACTTCTTGACAGCCTTGAACTGGACGACCACCGGGGAGACGGGGCTTATTCCAGCTGGGATATAAACGCCGAGAGCATTGACGACGGCTACCTGCTGGATATCACCCGGGCCGAGGACTATCTGGAGGAGCTGAAGCGGGGAGGTCGGGCCCTGCTGCTCATCAAGAACGGGGACTGGGAAAAACGGGAGCCCTACCTGAGCTTTGCAAAGGAGCTGGACGCTCTGGGAGTCTCGGAAGAGGAACTGCTCAGTGAGGACAGCGGCGCCTGGCTCATCGGGGACGGCGCTGCCGGAAAGACCGGAGCTATGGGCCTGAGCTTCACGATAGACGGCAAGAGCTTTGCCGTGAATTTTGAAGGTCTCAGCGCCGTGACGGAAAACGGCAGCATAGTGTACAGCTTCCGGGACCTGGGCATGACCCTGCTGGTCTACGACTATAACTGCGGGAAAATACTGGATATAGTGGATTTCCTCCACACTGACGGCTTTGAACTGTCCAGAAACTGACGGAAAAATCGATGGCTTAGATTCCGGGGGCACCGGGGCCTAAGCCATCGAGATTTTTTGCGGCGGAGCATTGCGGCGGACTACTTGGATATCCTCTTGAGCCCGTGCATGAAGCCGTTGAGCGCATTGGTATGTATGTCGCCGGCAATGAGCTCGCCATCCTGAATGTACAGGGTGACGAACACCGGGCTGTCGCTGTCCGGGTAATTGGTGAGCTGATAGCTGTACTGCTGGCAGCTCTCACCCAGGTGCTCGTTGAGGTCATATCCCTGGGCCTGCTGCATGCGGTTATACTGGCTCATTATCCCCTCCAGCTTTTCAGGGACCACCACCGTGCGGAATTCTTCGGTGCCGGTGTCTATCTCCCAGCCCAGCTCCAGCAGAAAAGCCTGACGGCCCTCCAGGGTGGACATATCGAAGCCGCTTCCACTTCCGCCGCGCCAGCGCAGGAAAATCAGTCCCAGCAGCACCGCCGCCAGGATGACGACGATGACGGTGGCCTTTCTCTTGGTTAGCCCTTGGCTTTTTAACATCCCTCTCACCTCAAGACAGACTATTCAATTTTGCGGGAAAGTATGCTATAATACCGCCATTGCTGCCCGGACAGCCCGGAGCGGCCCGGATTTGGAGGTGGACGCCGTGGCGATGATGAGGCTGGATAAGTTCCTTGGCGATATGGGTATTGCCTCCCGCAGCGAGCTGAGACAGCTCATAAAAAGCGGGCGGGTGCGGGTGGACGGCCTTCCCGTAACTGCGCCGGACAGGCGCGTCGACGACGAGAAGTCCCGCGTGGTCCTGGACGGCCGGGAGCTGAAATATAAAAAATTCCGCTACTACATGATGGACAAGCCCCCGGGAGTGCTCAGCGTCACCGAGGATTCCCGGCAGAAAACAGTGCTGGACCTGCTGCCGGAAGAGCTGAGGCGGATGGGCCTTTTCCCCGTGGGACGGCTGGACAAGGACACCAGCGGCCTGCTGCTGCTCACCAACGACGGGGATCTTGCCCACAGGGTCATCTCTCCCAAATCCGGCATCTGGAAACTGTACCGGGCCAAAGTGGATGGGGAGCTGGGGCCGGAGGACGTACGGGCCTTTGAAGAGGGGCTGACCCTGGGAGACGGGACAAAATGCCTGCCGGCAAAACTGCGGCTCCTGCCCGGCGGAAGCTGCCTGGTCAAGGTGACAGAAGGGAAGTACCACCAGGTGAAAAGGATGCTGGCCAGCCGGGGAGCCCCGGTGCTGGAACTGCGCCGCCTGGCCGTAGGCGGCCTTGAACTGGATGAAAAGCTGGGGCCCGGAGGCTTAAAAGAGCTTGAAAAGGAGGAGCTGGACAGACTGTTTGTTCAGGATGCTCTGGAGATTTAGTATAAAAATATGGCGCTTTACAGGGGTTTTTTGAGCGTTAGGAGCACATTACATAAAATGTTCACAAAAAACCGAGATAGTTTCTATTGAAAATTACATAATAATGAGTTAATATGTAAAAAGAGAATTGTGAGGGTATGGTATTTTGACCATATTAAAGCTGCGGCCGGGCTGCGTATCAGGTATAGGAGGAAGAGAATATGTCCAGCAGGATATTCCAGAACGTCATCATCCAGATGAAAGACAACGTAGACAGAACTATTGGTGTAGTGGACGAGCAGGGCTTCGTGGTGGCCAGCAGCGAACTTGCCATGATAGGCTCCCGGCTCGACGATTTCCATCTCTATGAGTTTGAAGGGGGAGAGCAGCCGGTCTCCACCGGCAGCCGGATATACTGCCCCCTGTCTTCCCCCAGCCCCAAGATAGATTATGCCGCCTTCACCGAGGGCACCGACGCCATGAGCAGGACCATCTGCGCCATCGCCGCCGTGGCCTTCAACGAGGCAAAAAACAATTACGAGGAAAAACACAATAAGGCGGCTTTCGTAAAGAACATCATCTCCGACAACATCCTGCCCGGAGACGTATACGTGCGGGCAAAAGAGCTGCACTTTGTCACCGACGAGCCCAGAGTGGTGCTGCTGGTGCGCCAGATGGAAAACCCCGACGTGTCGGCGGTGGAGCTGGTGCAGCGGCTCTTTGCAGACAAGCAGAAGGACTTCGTGCTCAATATCAACGAGACCGACGTGGTGGTGGTGAAGTCCCTGCCCTCGGTGAACTGCCCCGACGAGATAATGAAGGTGGCCAAGACCATCGAAAAGACCATGATGGAAGAGCTGGGCATCAAGACCGTCATCGGCGTGAGCACCAACGCCCGGCATCTGCGGGAGCTGGCCGACAAGTATAAGGAGGCCCAGGTGGCCATAGAAGTGGGCCGGGTCTTCGAGAGCGAGAAGAGCATCATAAACTATGAGAACCTGGGCCTGGGCCGCATCATCTATCAGCTGCCCACCACCCTGTGCGAGATGTTCCTTAACGAGGTCTTTAAAAAGAAACCCATAGAGACCCTGGACGAGGACACCCTGGAGACTATCAACAAGTTCTTTGAAAATAACCTCAATGTCTCCGAGACCTCCCGCAAGCTCTATGTACACCGCAATACCCTGGTGTACCGCCTGGAGAAGATAAAGAAGATAACCGGCCTTG
>DVHY01000062.1 GCA_018711755.1 Candidatus Limivicinus faecipullorum
GCCGCTGCACCGGCTATAAGCCTCTGGTGGATGCGGTCATGGATGCCGCCAGAGTCATCAGAGGCGAGATCAGCAAGGAAGACCTGATCTTCAAACCCACCGGCGACTCCATCGTAGGTACCAAGTACATCAGACCCTCCGCCGCCCAGAAGGTCACCGGCACCTGGGACTTCGGCGCCGACGACGCGCTGAAGATGCCGGAAGGCACTCTGCGCCTGGCCCTGGTTCAGGCCAAGGTGAGCCATGCCCTTATAAAATCCGTGGATACCTCCGCCGCCGAGAAAATGCCCGGCGTGGCCAAGATCATCACCGCCAAGGACATCGTGGCCGCCGGAGGCAAGAACAGGATAAACGGCCTGGTCATGCTGCCTCTCAACAACAAGTGCGACGGCTGGGACCGCCCGGTGCTCTGTGACGAGAAGATATTCCAGTTCGGCGACGCAATAGCCATCGTGGCCGCCGATACCGAGGCCCATGCCAGGGCCGCCGCCGATGCGGTGGTGGTGGACATAGAGGAGCTGCCCGCCTACATGAACGCCATGGACGCCATCGCCGAGGACGCCATAGAGATCCACCCCGGCACTCCCAACGCCTATTACGAGACCAACTGCATCAAGGGGCCCGACTTCGACTTTGACTCCGCCCCCAACGTGGTGGAGATCAATTCCTACTGCTCCCGCCAGCCCCACCTGCATCTGGAGCCGGACTGCGGCTATGCCTACATAGACGAGGACGGAATGGTCACCGTCCACTCCAAGTCCATCGGCATCCACCTGCACATGCCCATGATAGCCGACGGCATCGGCGTGCCCATGGAGAAGCTGCGCCTGGTGCAGAACCACGCCGGCGGCACCTTCGGCTACAAGTTCTCCCCCACCAACGAGGCCATTCTGGGCGCCGCCGCCAAGATACTCCAGCGGCCCGTGTCCCTGGTCTTCAACCAGTTCCAGAACATCACCTATACCGGCAAACGCAGCCCCGGCTTTATGAACATCAAGCTGGCCGCCGACGAGAAGGGCAAGCTGCTGGCCCTGTGGGGCAACAACTACATCGACCACGGCCCCTACTCCGAGTTCGGCGACCTGCTTACCCACCGACTCAGCCAGTTCGTGGGCGCGGGCTACCATATACCCACCATCCGCAACAAGTCCACCACTGTATTCACCAACCACGCCTGGGGCTCCGCCTTCCGTGCCTACGGCTCGCCTCAGTCCTTCATGGGCTCCGAGATAGCCATAGACGTGCTGGCGGCCAAGATGGGCATGGACCCCTTCGATATAAGGGAGCTCAACTGCTATAAGGAGTCGGAGCACTCCACCATCCCCACGGGCTATGCCCCGGATGTATACTGCCTGGAGAAGATGTACAAGGTGGCCCGTCCCCTGTATGAGGCAGGCAAGAAGAGAGTGGCGGAGAAGAACGCCGCCTCCGACGGCCGGTATAAATACGGTATCGGCGTAGCCTCCGGCGTGTACGGCTGCGGCCTTGACGGGGTGGACTCCTCCCAAGCCTATGCCGAGCTGAATCCCGACGGCACCGTCACCATGTACGCCTCCTGGGAGGACCACGGCCAGGGCGCCGACATGGGCGTGCTGGTCTCCGCCCACGAGACTCTGCGCCAGGCGGGCATCAAGCCTGAGCAGATAAAACTTGTGATGAACGACACCAAGGTCACTCCCAACTCCGGCCCTGCCGGCGGCTCCCGCAGCCAGGTCATGTCCGGCAACGCCTGCCGTCTGGCGGCGGAGAATCTGGTGGCGGCCATGAAGAAGCCTGACGGCAGCTTCCGTACCTACGAGGAGATGGTAGCCGAGGGCATAGAGACCAAGGTCCAGGGCCAGTGGGTCACCACTTACTGCGCCGAGCACCCGGTGGACCAGGCCACCTCCCAGGGCGAGCCCTTTGCCACCTACATGTACACCCTGTTCCTGCCGGAGGTCCGTGTGGACACCCAGACCGGCAAGGTGAAGGTGGAGAAATTCACCTGCGTGGCCGACGTGGGAACCATCATGAACCGGCTCCTGGTGGAAGGCAACTTCTACGGCGGCCTGGCCCAGGGCATAGGCCTTGCCCTCACCGAGGACTTTGACGATCTCAGCAAGCACACCAGCCTGCTCAAATGCGGCATCCCCTATCCCAACGACGTGCCCGACGACATTGAGCTGCACTTCACCGAGACCTACCGTCCCAACGGCCCCTACGGCGCCGCCGGCTGCGGCGAGGCCCCGCTGGATGCTCCTCACCCGGCCATCCTCAACGCCATCTACAACGCCACCGGCGCCCGCATCACCAAGGTGCCCGCCCTGCCGGAGGTGGTCCTGGCGGCCCTGAAGGAACTGTAAAGCCGGTTTTCAAAAGCCCATAGTTCTGTTATACTTGAGAGGCGGGAAACCGCCTCTCAAGTTTATAAAACCTTCTGGGGTGTGGTAAGTTTCCACGCCAGGCATTTTTATGGATATGCAATGAGCTTTGAAATCGAAAATAAGGCCCGGCCATTTAAAAGGGACGGGCGTGAGATATAAGCGAGGCCGGACGGAGGAAAGGAAGTGAGCGCCGTGAAAATAGAAGAACGCCAGTCCACCCATGTGTACCGGCAAAAGCGCATGTTCACCAAGGAGGAGCTGGAAGAGCGGGAGAGCCTTTGCGTCCACGAGCAGCCGGCTTACTGCAATGCGGCCTGCCCCTTGAAGCTGGACGTGAAAGCCCTGGCCGCCGCCCTGGCCGCCGGGGACTTTGACAAGGCCCTGGCCCTGTATGAGAAGATAACGCCTTTTCCCCACATCCTGTCCACCGGCTGCGAGGCCCCCTGCGAAAGCAGCTGCAAGCTGGGGCAGCTGGGGGAGGGCATAGCCATACGGGAGCTGGAGCGCGCCGCCCTGGCCTATGGCGCAAAGCCGAAAGGCGCCAGCCTGCTGCGGAAAAAGCAGCAGAGCGCCGCCATTTTCGGCGCCGACCTGTTCAGCCTTTTCCTGGCCGGGGAGCTGGTAAAGAAACGCTACCCCGTGAGCTTTTACTGCAGCCAGAAGGACGGGCTGTCCCTGGTGAAGGGCTGCGCCCCCTGGCTCTCCCAGGAGGCGGCGGAGGCAACGGCAGGGCTTTTGAACGAGCTGGATATCGCCTTCAAATGGGGCTGTGAGCCGGAGGCGGCATATAGGGAGGACAGGGAGAAATATGCCCTCATCGCCGCTGCCTGGGACACGGCCCGGACCCTCTATCCCGGATTGGAGACGGACGAGGCGGTGATGGTGTGCAGGGAGCAGAGGCTCATCACCGGCAGTACCCGGGGCGTGCTGGACTCCGCCTTCGGGGCAAAGCGGGCCGCCCTCAGCGCCGACCGCCTGGCCCAGCATCTGGACCCGGGCAACACCCGGGGGGAGGAGGGCAGCGTGGAGACCCGGCTGTACACCTCCCTGGAGGGGGTAAAGCCCTCAAAGCGCATCCCGGTAAAGGACAGGGACAGTGCAATGGCGGAGGCGGCAAGATGCATCCAGTGCCACTGTGACGAGTGCATAAAGGGCTGCGCCTATCTGCGCCACTATAAAAAATTCCCCAGGATACTCACCCGTGAGATATACAACAATGTCTCCATCATCATGGGCGACCATATGATGAACAAGCCCATAAACGCCTGCGCCCTCTGCGGCCAGTGCAGCGTCCTCTGTCCCAACGGCTACGACATGGGAGAGGTCTGCCACATCGCCCGGCAGAACATGGTAAGCACCGGCAAGATGCCCCTGGCCCCCCACGAGTTTGCCCTTATGGACATGCTCTTTTCCAATGGGGAGGCCTTCCTCTGCCGGAAGCAGCCGGGCTATGACAAATGCAGCTATGTTTTCTTCCCCGGCTGCCAGGCCACGGCCATCGCCCCTGCCACGGTGCGGGCGGCCTATCTGGACCTGTGCCGGCGGCTGGAAGGGGGCGTGGCCCTGATGCTGGGCTGCTGCGGCGCCATAGGGGACTGGGCCGGACGCTATGAGCTCTACGGCGAGACGGTGGACTTTCTCAGTGAGAAGCTGGGGGAGCTGGGCTCGCCGGAGATAATAGCCGGCTGCCCAAGCTGCAAAAAGCAGCTTTTGTCCCAGGGCCGGGAAAAGGTCCGGGGCATATGGGAAGTGCTGGAGGAGCTGGGCCTGCCGGAGACGGCAGAGTACCGGCAGCGACCCATGGCCCTCCATGACGCCTGCGGGGCCCGGGGGGATGCCCAGACTCGGGAGAGCATACGCCGCCTGGCGGAAAAGCTGGGCTGCCGGATACAGGATACCCCCTATTCCGGGGACGAAGCCCCATGCTGCGGCTACGGCGGCCTGACCCAGTATACCAACCGGGAAGTGGCCGGGGAGATGACGGAGAGCTGTCTGGACCGCTCGCCTCTGCCCTACCTGAGCTACTGCATGGCCTGCCGGGACCGCTTTGCCCGGGAGGGCCGGGAGTCGCTGCACATCCTGGAGCTGGCCTATGGGGCGGGCGCGGAAAACTGCCCGGATATCAGCGCAAAGAGATATAACAGGCTGGGCCTTAAACAGCAGCTTTTGAAGGAGCTGTGGGGGGAGGAGGTAAAAACGGTGGACCTGGGCTTTGAAGTGGAATTCAGCCCCGAGGCGGAGGAGCGCATGGACGACAGGATGATACTAAAATCCGACGTCATCCAGGTGCTCCAGCATCTGAGAGAGAGCGGGGAAGCGGTGCTGGAGGAGGACACAGGGCTTTTTGTCACCCGGGAACGCCTGGGCAACGTGACCTTCTGGGTCAAATACAGGGAGACCGAAAAGGGCTATCTGGTGTGCAGCGCCTACAGCCACAGGATGAAGGTGGTCACCCGCCAGTAAAGGCGGGGCAGACCCGGAAGGAGCGGAACATGGCAGATAAAAATTACTATACCGTAGACCCGGAGGGCAAGCTGACGTGCATGAAATGCCGCTGCAAGCTGGAAAAGGGCAAGGCGAAATTCATGTATCTGGATAACGGATTTCCCGTGGAACTGCCGGTGTGCCCCCGGTGCGGCTTTGTGTACGTGCCGGAGGAGCTGGCCCTGGGCAAGGTGCTCTCCGTGGAAAAGGCCCTGGAGGACAAGTGATGGACGGACATCCGGGAGGGGCGGAGCACAGCCGCTACCTGATAGAACTGGCTTTCCTGCCCCGGGGCAGCCATTGGCTGGACATGGGGGCGGGGGACGGCTCGGCTTTGAGAATATTGGAGGAGCAGGGCCATACCGCCCTGGGCATAGACCTGGAGCCCCGGGGCCCGGGGGTGGAAAAGGGGGACTTTCTCCGCTGCCCCTATACCTCAGGCAGCTTTGACGGCGTCATCTCCCAGTGCAGCTTCTTTGTGAGCGGGGATGTGCCCGCCGCTTTGAAAGAGGCGGCCAGGCTGCTGAGAAAGGGCGGCAAGCTGGTGTTCTCCGACGTGACGGAGGACGTGACGGAGCTTTTGAAGCAGGTGCGCCTGGCGGGCTTTGCCGTCAGGCATATGGACGACTTTAGCCGGCAGTGGCGGGAATATTACCTGGAAGCCCTGTGGCGGGAGGAGGAGCCCTGCCGGATAAGGATGAGGAAATGCAGCTATGTGCTGTTCGCCTGCGAGAGGATGTGAGTTTATGGATTTGATGGACAGAATTATGGAGCTGTCCCGCTGCGGCTATTTCTGTTCCCAGATACTGGGATTGCTGCTGATGGAGACCCTGGGGGAGGACAATCCCAAGCTGGTGCAGGCCCTGGCCGGATTAAACGGCGGCGTGGGCTATTCCGGCGGGGTCTGCGGCTGCATGACCGCCGGCTGCTGCCTGATATCTTACTTTACCGGCAAAAGCGCCCCCACGGAATATGAGAGCCCCCACCATAAAGGGGCCCTGGGGGAATTCACCCGTTGGTTCACCGAGGAGATGGAGCTGGAGCATTCCTCCGTGGAATGCCGGGACATCACCGGGGGAAATCCCGCAAAGCGCCTGGAATACTGCCCGGAGATAATAGCCTCCACCTATGAAAAATGCATGGAGATACTGGAAAACAGGGGACTGATATGATTATGGAGATAGGCAGGACTCTCAGCGTCTGCCCCGTGTGCCTGAGCAGGATACCGGCAAAAAAGCTGCTGGAGGCCGGCGGCATATACATGGAAAAGAAATGCCCCGACCACGGCGGTTTCAGGACCCTCATATGGGAGGGAGACCTGGAGTCCTACCGGGCCTGGGCCCAGGGTGACGCCGGGGGCAAGACCCGGCCCCCCAGGGCGAGACCGGCGGAGCGGGGCTGCCCCTATGACTGCGGCCTGTGCCAGAACCATGAGCGGGAGGGCTGCTGCGTGCTGCTGGAGCTAACCAACCGCTGCAATCTCAAGTGCCCGGTATGCTTTGCCTCGGCAGGGGAGCGGGAGCCCGGGGACCTGAGCCTGGAGGAGATAGGCCGGCAGTATGACATGCTTATGGAGCGGGGCGGCCCCTTCAATATACAGCTCTCCGGCGGTGAACCCACGGTGAGGGAGGACCTGGACAGGATAATCGCCCTTGGCCGGGAAAAGGGCTTCAGCTTTTTCCAGCTGAACACCAACGGCCTGCGCCTGGCCCAGGAGCCGGACTATTGCATCGAGCTCCGCCAGGCCGGGCTCAGCACCGTGTTTTTGCAGTTTGACGGCCTGGACGAGAATATATATGTAAAGCTCCGGGGCAGGCCGCTGAGGGATATCAAGCTCCGGGCCATAGATAACTGCCGCCTGGCGGAGCTGCCGGTGGTGCTGGTGCCCACGGTGGCCCCGGGGGTGAACGACCAGGCCCTGGGGGACATCCTCCGCTTTGCCCTGGACAGGGCGCCCCATGTGCGGGGAGTGCATTTCCAGCCCATATCCTATTTCGGACGCTGCGGGCTGGAGCGGCCGGAAAAGCCCCTGACCATCCCCGCCCTGCTGAGACGTATAGAGGAACAGACCGGGGGCCTGATGCTGGCCTCCCATTTCGGCGGCGGCGGTGCGGAGAGCCCCTACTGCTCTTTCCACGCCAGCTACCTTAGGAAGGCCGACGGCAGCCTGAAAGTTCTGCCCCGGCGGCGCAGCCAGTGCTGCTGCGTAAAGAGCAGCGAGGCCCGGGACTTCGTATCCCGCCAGTGGAGCGGTAAGGTGGCGGATAGCTGCTGCGACCCGGACACCGCCTCTCTGGACGAGTTTCTGGAGCAGGCGGTGAGAAACACCTTCACCGTCTCCGGCATGCTGTTCCAGGACGCCTGGAACCTTGACCTGGACAGGCTCCGCCGCTGCTATATCTGCGAGGTGGATTCCCGATACGGCATGGTGCCCTTCTGCGCCTACAACCTCACCGACAGTCAGGGCCGGGCCCTGTACAGAAGATGAGAAGAACAAAGCTGGACAAGTGGATAAAAGACACCGAGGCCCTCCCTGAACTGAGCAGGGAGGGCCTGGAGGCTTTGCAGCTGAAAAGACTGAACGAGACCCTGGAGAGGGCTGCGGCCAGGGGCGGCGTCTATGCCGGATACCCCCGGCACCTGGACAGCCTGGAGGAGCTGAAGACCCTGCCCTTTACCACGCCGGAGCAGCTGTCCCGCCGGAGCTCCGGGTTTTTGCTCACATCCCAGTCGCAGGTGGAGCGGGTGATATCCGGGACCACCTCCGGCACTACCGGGGCGGGAAAGCGGGTCTTTTACACCCGGGAGGACATGGAGAACACCGTGGGCTTTTTTGCCGCCGGCATCTCGGAGATGCTCTCGGCGGGGGAGCGATGCCTCATCGCCTTCCCCTTCACCGGGCCCTTCGGCCTGGGGGACCTGATAGCCCGGGCGGTGGAAAAACTGGGGGCGGAGCCGGTAAAGGCGGGCTACGGCCAAAGCTGGGGGGAGCTCTGCGCTCTGGTGCGGGATAGGAGGCCCCGGGCGTATATAGGCTTCCCTGTCGCCCTGCTGGGCCTGGGCCGGATGTACGGACCGGGCTTTCCCGTTGAGCGAGCCCTGGTGTCCGCCGACGCCTGCCCGGAAGGGCTGATGAAGGAGATTGAAAAGCTCACCGGCAGCAAGCCCTTTCCCCATTACGGCAGCCGGGAGTGCGGCCTGGGCGGAGCGGTTACCTGTGCGGCTCATGAGGGCATGCACCTGCGGGAAAACCATATCATAGCCGAGATCGTGGACGCCGGGGGAAAGCGGCTGCCGCCGGGGGAATACGGAGAGCTGGTCATCAGCACCGTAGGATTGCGGGCCATGCCCCTGCTGCGCTACCGCACCGGGGACTATACCCGTTTTCTGCCGCCCTGCCCCTGCGGCGGAGTGACCCGGCGCATAGACCGGGTGAGCCGGAGGGGGGAGGGCCCCTCCATGGAAAAGCTGGACGAGGCCCTGTTCCGCCTCCCCGGCCTGGTGGACTGCCGTGCAGAATTTGACGGGGTGCTGAAAATCAGCGCCCGGGCGCTGGAGCCGGGGCTGGAAGGGGATATAGAGAGGGCCGTCTCCGCCTGCTTCCCCGGCCTGCCGGTGAAGCCGAGCTGCTCCCTCTGCTCTATGGAGGACGGCCCAATGTACCCGGGAAAGCGCCATGTGCTCAAGGGAGAAAAGCCCGGCGGCAAAGAAACCGGATAAAAGAGCCGGATAAGAAAAAATCTTCCGGTAAAAAAGGCTGAAAATAAAAGACGGCCCGCAGCTGCGGGCCGTCTTTTATTTTCAGCTTCGCTATGACCTTTCACTTGCACAGCACCAGACTGCCCCCGATGTCCGGCAGGGGCAGGGCGGGGATGGGGGAGCCCAGCTCCGCCTGGTATTGTTCCAGAGCCCGGGCCACGCCCGGCAGCTCCGGGTCGCCCCAGTCGTGGAGCAGCAGGTATCCGCCGGTGTTCAGCCGGGGCCAGAACCAGCGCAGGCCCTCCAAGGTGGGCCCGGCGAAGTCCACATCCAGGGACACCAGACAAAAGCGTTCCTCCAGCCCCTTGAGAGAGGCGGGGAAGTAGCCGGGATAAAGCCTCACCGTCTCCGGGTGGGGCATCCTGGCCAGGACCGCCTCTGCGCTGGTGTTTTCATGGGCGGCCTGAAAGGCGGCCCCGGCCCCGTCCTCCGGGGCAAAGCCGGAAAAACTGTCGAAAAGATAGAGCTTGCGCTCCGGCAGCAGGGCGTTTATGCAGCGGGCAAAGTCCCCCCGGTATACGCCCAGTTCCGCCGCCGCTCCCGGCACCTTTGCCTCCAGCCTGCGGCATATGAGCTCCAGGGTGGAAAGGCGCACATAGTCTCCCGAGAGCTCTTCCCGGGAAAGAGCGCCGGAGGACAGCCGGGCCGGGACGCTGATTATCCTCTGCCCGGGCAGCAGCCGCTCCAAGAGCTCCCTGCCCAGCAGTTTCTCCGCCCCGGTGCAAGGGGCGTTCATGTCCTCCAGACGGCAGTGGTTTTTCAGAAAGAGTATCCGCTCCCGGCCAAGGCCCAGGCGGCTGCACTGCAAGGCGATATCGCCGCTGTGCCTGGTGGTGACTATGAGCAGCTCACAGTCGGAGACCGGCAGCTCCTCCGGCCTGAGTACCGGGCGTCCCAGAAAGCCGGGACCCACAGGGTGATTATCCACAAAGGCGCTGACCCTCTCCGGCTCCAGGCCCCGGCTTATCAGCTGGGATGCGCCGCAGCCGGTGCCCCAAACGTATATACCCATGCTTTCACTACCTTTCGTTTTCCCGCCGGAAAAACTCCGGCTCCTTGCTCTCATTATACCAGAGACAGGGGATAAATCAACTTTTCAGAGCAAACGGGGAAAGGCAAAAAAGTGCGGCGCACTGCGCCGCACTTGAGACTGTTATACTCAGTAATTGATTATCCTCTGGCGTATCTGGCTGAAGGTGAGTATCCCGGTGTTTACATACTCGTCTATCAGCACCAGGGGCTTATCCTGCTCGTCATAGTTGACGCCGTGTAGATATAGCAAGGCTTTATCTGCAAATACTCCCAGCTCCTTCTTTGCAGAGGAGTCCACAGCGGATATATCCACCTTGTCCCAGAGCACTTTCCGCCCGGTTATCTCATAGAGATAGTGGAATACCGACAGACCACCGGCCTTCAGCTCTTCCAGAGAGATGTCACCTATAAGGTTGCGGGGGAAAAAGTCCTCGCAGTAGGCACAGACTTCATCATCGGCGAGAAAGTATTTCCTGTCACTCACCAGCTCCTGCCCGGGTTCTATCTCCAGGGCTGCCGCCAGCCTTTCATCGGCGCAGATGAGCTCAAGACTCAGCTGCTCTATCCTCGGCCGGTAACCTGCCGCAGAGATAACGTCTCCAAAATGGCCAACGGGGCTAAAGCTCAGCTTCATGTTACGGCGGGTGATGTTCACAAAGGTGCCCTTGCCTTGGCGGCGGTGTACTAAACCCTCCATTTCCAGCTCGTTGAGGGCGCTGCGCAGGGTGATGCGGCTGACGCCGATTATCCGGCAGAACTCCTCCTCCCGGGGCAGTTTGTTGCTCTTGCTCAAGTCCAGAGAGGCAATATATTCCTGTATTTTTACTTTTGCCTGGGTCTTCAAGTCAATGCGTTTTATCATTGGCTCCTTCATCTATGCACCTCTTCAACTGAAACATGGGCGGCAGGATCTAAGATGATTTAGCGTGAGAAGTATTACCTTATATATGCCACTTTAAAATAAATACCACATAAGCGGACTTTTTTCGATTGACGATATAAACAAAATTACAATTCGTCTTTTGTACAATGCGACAAAAATTGATAACGGAAAAGGTCTCGGGTCATTGTGAACCCGAGACCTTTTCCGTAAGGTTTTTAAGGGGAAAGGCCGCAGCCGGATAGGCGGGCTCAGCCCAGCTGTGCTATGGCCTCCACCTCGCAGAGGACATTTTTGGGCAGCTCTTTCACGGCCACGCAGCTGCGGGCGGGCTTGCCGGTGAAGTACTGGGCATAGACCTCGTTGAACTCCCCAAAGTATTTCATATCGGAGAGGAAGCAGGTGGTCTTTACCACGTTGACATAGCCTATGCCATTGGCCTCCAGCACGGCACCCAGGTTCTTCATCACCTGATGGGCCTGGCTGCTGATGTCCTCACCCACCACGGCGCCGGTCTGGGGGTCCAGGGGTATCTGACCGGAGGTGAAAAGCAGGTTCCCGGTGGATATGGCCTGGGAATAGGGGCCGATGGCGGCGGGGGCATTTTTTGTGTCGGTATATTTCATATCTCTTTTCTCCCTTTATTTTTTGGATTTTCTGTAGGGGGTGTTCTCCAAGGGCAGCTGCTGACGGAACTGGCCGTCGTAGCGGTAATAGGCGTGGGCGCAGGCGGGGGCCGTGGGTATCATGCACAGCTCGCCGCAGCCCTTGGCGCCCAGAGAGTAGGGCAGCTTGTCCTCCTCAGCGGGACGGCATAGGATGACCTCCAGCTCGGGAGCCTCTGTAGCCCGCATGAAACCGATGGTGCCGAACTTGCTCTTAGGGTAGCCGTCCACGCACTCGAACTTCTCGGTGACGCCGTAGCCTATGCCCATGAGCATGCCGCCCTCTATCTGGCCCTCCACGGACTGGATATTCACCGGGGTGCCCACGTCAAAGGCGGAGACGGCCTTGACAATCCTGCCCTCCTCGTTGAGGACTATAGCCTGGGCACCGTAGGAATAGGAGATGTGGCTGATGGGATTTTCCTTTATCGCTCCCAGGGGGTCGGTTATGGCGGAGAATTCGCCGTAGAACTCCTGGCCTTCCAGCTCCTCCAGGCTCTTACCCTGGTCCAGGGCCAGGCGCAGCTTCTCACCGGCCCGACGGGCGGCTTCGCCGGTCATTACGGTCTGGCGGGAGGCGGTGGAGGTTCCGGAGTCGGGGGTGCGCACGGTGTCGGCGTTTTCAAAGACAAAGCATTCGGGGGACAAGTCAGTGACGTGGCATATCTCCGTCAGGCACATCTGGCCTATGCCCTGGCCCATGCAGGAGGCGGAGGTGCGGATGTGCACCTTGCCCTGCTCCACGGACAGCAGCACCCGGCCTATATCCTGCTTGCCCATGCCGGTGCCGGAGTTTTTGAAGCCACAGGCTATGCCCACATAGGGGCCGCCGGAGTAATACACATCCTTCAGGGCGTCCAGGCAGGCGGCCATATTGGTGTTGGGGTCGGCGGTCTGGCCGTTGGGGAGCACGTCGCCGGGCTTTATCACGTTCCTGCGCCTGAACTCCCAGGGGTCTATGCCCACCATCTCCGCCAGAAGGTTGATGTTCATCTCTGTGGCAAAGCAGCTCTGGGTGACGCCGAAGCCACGGAAGGCGCCGGAGACCACATTATTGGTGTATACGGACATACCGAAGATGTCCACATTCTGGTAGTTGTAGGGTCCGGCGGCATGGGTGCAGGCCCGGTGTAGCACCGGCCCGCCCAGGGAGGCGTAGGCCCCGGTATCGGCAATGATGATGCCCTTCATGCCGGTGAGCTTGCCGTTTTCGTCGCAGGCGGTGGTGAACTCCATCTCCATGGGGTGGCGCTTCACGTGGTAGTCCAGGGACTCCTGGCGGGTGTACTTCACCTTAACAGGCTTTTTCAGCTTCCAGGCTGCCAGAGCGGCGTACTGCTGTACGGACATATCCTCCTTGCCGCCGAAGCCGCCGCCCACCAGGGGAGCCCGGCAGTGGACCTTCTCCTTGGGTATCTGGAGAATCTGGGCGCACTCCCGCTGCACATCGTAGATGGACTGGCTGGTGGTGTATATCAGCAGCCCGTCCTCACCCTCGGGCATGGCTACGCAGCACTCCGGCTCCATGAATCCGTGCTCCTGCCAGGAGGTCTTGTACTTGCGGGTGACCACATACTTGGAGTTCTTTATGGCCTCGTCGGCATTGCCACGCACCAGGTTTGCCCGGCTCATGATGTTGCCGTCGGGATGGATGAGGGGGGCGTCCCCCTTGAGGGCGTCGAAGGGGTTGGTGATGGGAGTGAGTTCGGTGTAGTCTACCTCCACCAGGGAGCAGAGCTCTTCCAGCTTGCTCTTGTGGGCGGAGACCACCACGGCCAGGACGTTGCCCACATAGCGGGTAATATCTCCCTCGCCCATGATCACATCCCAGTCCTGCTTGATGTGGCCGGTCTTGTTGCAGGGCACGTCCTCCCTCAATAGTACTGCCAGACAGTCAGGGTGGGAGCGGGCTTTGGAGGCGTCTACCCGGTTTATCAGGGCCCGGGGATATTTGGAGTATACGGGCTTGGCATAGACCATGTCATCTATCTGCAGATCGTCGGCAAAGAGGCCGCTGCCGTTGACCTTTTCCTTGGCGTCGATGCGCTGGGCGTGCTCGTCCATGTGCAGCTTCTCCGGTGCGGCGGGGATGGGCTTGCCCTCCCGGAAAAATTCCGCAGCCATAAGTATGGCTTCCTCTATCTTCTTATAGCCGGTGCAGCGGCAGAGGTTGCCTTTTATGGCCTTCTTCACGTCTTCTCTGGTGGGATTCAGATTCACGTCCAGCAGGCTCTTGGCGGAGATTATCATGCCGGGGATGCAGAAGCCGCACTGTACGGCTCCGGCCTGGGCAAAGCAGTGCTCGTATACGGCCATCTCCTCCGGGGGGATACCCTCCACGGTGACTATGCTCTTGCCCTGGAGCTTGCTCAGAGGCATGACGCAGGCCTTGACCTTGGCCCCATCCACCAGCACGGTGCAGGTGCCGCAGACGCCCTCGCTGCAGCCGTCCTTGGCGGCGGTGAGGTGCAGGTCATCCCGCAGAAAGCTCAGCAGCTTTTTATCTTCGGCAGACTCATATTCTCTGCCGTTTACCATTACTTTGTACATAGAGAGCTTCCTTTCAGTTTATTTTGTTTCAGCGCCCGCCGTACCGGCGGCCTTGTCTTCGTCCTTGATTATCAGGTTCAGGGCCACGGCCACTATGGTGGCCAGCACCACGGGAGACTTGCCAAAGATCATAGTCACCCAGTCGGGGAAGGCGGAGAGAGTGGCGGGGGCCATGGTGATGCCCATGCCCAGGGCCACAGCCAGACCCACAATGGCGGAATTCCTAAAATTGAGATGGGCGGAGGATATGAGCTTGATGCCCGTCATTGCTATGGAGGCAAAGACGTTCACCGTGGCGCCGCCCA
Organism: Candidatus Limivicinus faecipullorum; assembly: GCA_018711755.1. GTDB lineage: Bacteria > Bacillota > Clostridia > Oscillospirales > Oscillospiraceae > Limivicinus > Limivicinus faecipullorum. The sequence goes on from DVHY01000062.1 coordinate 14,039, forward strand.
GCACGCAGTAGGGGATGGTGGTGAGCAGGGCGGAGAACTTGGGTATCAGGCCCGCCACGCCCAATATGACTGCGGCCATGCCCAGCACAAAGCGGTTGATGACCTTGGTGGTGACCACTATACCCACGTTCTGGCTGTAGGTGGCGGTGGGCAGACCGCCAAAGAAAGCGCCCAGGGTGTTGGTGATGCCGTAGGCCACTATGCCGTTTTGCAGCTCCCTGTCGGTGGGCTCCCTATTCATGGCTCCGGTGGTGGTAGCGGTGTAGTCGCCTATGGCCTGGATGGAGTTTATGGCAAAGAGCACGCCCATTGCCACGCAGGAGGACACCTCAAAGTCAATGCCGAAGTACATGAGCCGGGGCAGCTGGAAATAGGCGGCGGTGGAGACACTGGCAAAGCTCACCATGCCGAAGCAGGCGGAGACAGCATAACCTACGATGATGCCGATGAGGATGGAGGCCAGCTTCAGTATCCCCTTGCCGTAATGGTTGAGCACCACAACCACGGCCAGGGTGAAGAGGGCGATGGCCCAGTTTTCCCAGGAACCATAGTTGGCGCTGGAGGTACCGCCGGCCATGTAGTTTATGGCCGTGGAGTAGAGGGACAGGCCTATGGTGAAGACCACGGTGCCGGTCACCAGGGGTGGGAAGTATTTGCGTATGTTCTTAATGAGAAAGCCGATGACTATTGCAATAAGGCCGCCCACCACCTGGGAGCCCAGAATGGTGGCCACACCGAAGCCTGCGGCCACGGCCTGCATAGTGGGGACGTAGGCAAAGCTTACGCCCAGTATCATTGGCAGGCCGGAACCCAGGCCCCAGGAGCCTTTTTTCCCTATGGGAAAGAGCTGCAGAAGGGTGGACAGGGCAGAAATGACCAGGGATGACTGGATGAGGATTATCTTGTCCGCATCCGCCATGCCGCCGCCGCTGACTGCGGAGGCGACGATGATGGCCGGGGTCACGCAGCCCACTATCATGGCTACCACGTGCTGCAAAGCCAGAGGCAGGGCGCTGGTGATGGGGGGACGCCCCCTGAGTTCAAAGAGGCTGCCGGAGGTATTTGTATTTGCCTTCATCAAGTTCAACCTTCTTCCGAGATTTGAGTTGGGAGTGTTCCGCTATTCCGGGGAACGGAAGGCCTGGCCCCGGCTGAGATACCGACCTGTCCCGGGCAGGATCAGTTCCCCGTCCTTGAACACCTGTACTCCGCGCAGGAACACATCCCGCAGTGAGCCGGCGGTCTTAAAGCCCTCATAGGGGCTGTAGTCGCAGTTTTGGTATTGATGGGCGGCGGTGATGATGCTGTCTCTACTGGGGTCGTAGATGGCGATATCGGCGTCGCTGCCCGGGGCGAGCAGGCCCTTTTTAGGGTAGAGGCCGAAAAGCTTGGCAGGATTCTCACTGAGCACTCGGCAAAGCTCCTGGACGCTGATGCGCCCCGAGGCCACGCCGGCGGTGTACATCACTGCGGCCCGGTGCTCTATACCGGGCATGCCGTTGGGGATAAGGGTGAAGTCTCTCAGCCCCAGATCCTTCTGCCCCTTGAAATTGAAGGAACAGTGGTCGGTGGAGATAAGGTCTATCTCCCCGGCGGAGAGAGCTTCCCAGAGAGCCGCCTGATCCTCCCTGGAGCGCAGTGGCGGGGAGCACACATACTTGGCTCCCTCAAAGCCCGGGGACTCATACAGCCTCTCGTCCAGAGTGAAATACTGAGGACAGCTTTCTACATAGACCGTCTGTCCGCGACGCCGGGCCAGGCGAATCTCTTCCAGTCCGTCGACGGTGGAGAGATGGACTACCCAGGACGGAACTCCCGCCAGGCCTGCCAGACGCAGGAAGCGGCTCACCGCCTCACCCTCCAGGAGGGCAGGGCGGGTGCGGGGATGCCAAGCGGGGGAGAGAGCGCCGGAGCGTACGGCTCTCTCCCTCAGCAGATCCAGCACGGGGCCATTTTCGCAGTGGACCCCCAGCACGCCGCCGATCTTCTTCATCTCCGTGAGGATGTCGTAGAGCTGGGCGTCGCTGACCATAAGGGCGTCATAGGCCAGATAGCACTTGAAGGAAGTTACCCCGGCTGCGGCCATTTCCCTCAGCTGGGAGCGGGTGTTCTCATTCCAGTCGCATATGGCCATATGGAAGCCGTAGTCACAGGAGCAGTGCCCGTCGGCCCTGCTGTGCCACACATCCAGGGCCTGCTGCAGGCTGCCACCCTTGTCCTGAGTGGCGAAATCCAGGATGGTGGTAGTGCCCCCGGCAATGGCCGCCGCAGTGCCGGTCTGGAAGCTGTCGGCGGTAACGGTGCCGGACACGGGCATCTCCAGATGGGTGTGGGCGTCGATGAAGCCGGGAAAGACCAGGCACCCGGAGACGTCCACTACCCGGTCTCCCTGAAGCTCTGGGGCTATACGGCTTATTTTCTCCCCCTCTATGAGTATGTCGGCAATTTGCAGCCCTCCGGAGGAGACGAGGGTGCCGCCTTTTATCACGGTACTCATATCAGCCCAGGAAGGCGTCTATGACCTGGCGCAGCTCCTCCGGAAGCTGGGCGGGGTCGGTGAACACCTTGCCGTCGAGACGGAATTTGCTGCGGCCCAAAAAGCCGTTATTGCTTGAGGACTGGAAGTCCGCCTCGGTTTCAAAGTAGGTAAACTTGTCCTTATAAGGGGTGTAGCCGAAGGGGCAGAGGCAGGCGCAGTTGCCGCACTCGTTGCAATAGGAGTCGATGTGAATGGCGGCTTTCAGAGCGGGCAGGGGGAAGTTTGCCCGGTTGGGGCAGACATCCATGCAGTTTTTGCACTTGAAGCAGGCCGTGGGGGGCACGGTGTTTTTCACCGGCCGGGGCCGCTCCGGCTCCTTCATATAGTGGGGGTCGGAGAGCACCTTGCCGCAGAGCTCTGCCAGCTTGCCGCAGTCTACCTGCTCCGGGATGCTCATGGGAATGAGGGCGGCCAGCTTGGTGAGATTCTTGTAGCCGCCGCTTTTCAGCAGATAGGTGGCCAGGGTCACCGGCTTTATGCCGCAGGAGAGCACATCGGTGATATTATGGTTGTCAATGCCGCCGGAGAAGGATATGGGCAGCCGGCCACCGGTGGCAAGGCTCAGCTCATAGGCCACGTGCAAAGCGATAGGGAACAGGGGCTTGCCGGACATGTACATGGCCTCGCCCTGGAGCTCGCCCCGGACTATCTGCACCGGGAAAGTGTTGGTGAGCTTTACGCCGAAGACAAGGCCCTTGCTCTCCGCCAGAGCCATCAGGCGGTGTATCATTGCCACGGCGTCGGGCAGCTTCATGTCGTGGTCAAAGTGAGTGGTGTCAAAGCTCACATAGCCGTAGCCCATCTTGTCCAGCATGGCCCGTACACGCTCGTAACCCAGCAGGGTGGGATTGCATTTGATGTAGGTGTTGAAGCCCTTTTCCTCAATGAGGTAGGCGGCGATACGCTCTATCTCGTCGGCGGGACAGCCGTGCATGGTGGACAGGGTCACCAGCTGGCAGATGTGGGGGTCAAGGCCCCGGATAAAGGACTCGTCTACATTTTTGAACAGGGGCAGGCAGCTAACCGCCGTATCCAGGCACTGCTGCCAGAAGGGGCTCTTGCCCGCATCCTGCATGGTGTTGAGAAAATCGTCGATGACGCCGCTCTGTATGCCCGCCAGGTTATAGCCCACGCTGAGGTGGAACTGGAAGCTGTCGTCCCAGCCGAATTCCCGGGCAAAAAGCTTGATGGCGATATAGGCTTTTATGTACTCCTCCATGGCCTCCCGGACGGTGAGCTCGGTGGACCACTCGGTGTTGTAGGCCTCGTCTTTCACATAGATGCAGGGCTTTATAATGCCCAGCTCCTTGCCCACCAGTATCTGCACCGTCTTCAACTCGAAGATGCGGGCTCCGGCGGCAAAGGCGGAGAGTATGTTCTGGGCCAGCTGGGTGTGGGGACCGGCGGCGGGGCCCACGGGGACAGATACCTTCCTGCCTGCTACTGTCACGGCGCCGGCCACCAGCTCTGCATGTACGGGTACGTAGAACAGGCTCTTGTGCCCTTTGTATTCGGAGACCACAGTCTCCAGCAGGGTTTTAAAAGGAATGCCTCTCATTTCATCGCTCATGTCAGTTACCTCCGCAAAGTTTTTCCCAAAGGCGGCCCGCCTGCCTGCGGCACTCATACATTATCTTCTCTTCGTCTACGGAGACTATCTCCCGGTCATGCATCAGGACTCTGCCGCTGCCCACGGTGGTGGTGATGTTCCGGCCGTTCATGCCGAAGAGCAGGTGGCCGTTGAGGTTGCCGCCGTCCATGGGGGTGAAGGGCTTGTAGTCGGATACTATGATATCCGCCCTGGCTCCGGGGGCAAGGACCCCGAAGGTCCCTCCGAAATGGCGCTGGGCCAGCAGGGCGTTATTGTCCAGGGCCATGGCAAAGGTCTCGTTCCAGCCCAGGGAGGGGTGGCGGTTGAAGTGCTTTATAAGGACGTTTGCATGCTTCATGGACTCCAGCATGTCGCTGGTGAAGCCGTCGGTGCCCAGGCCCACGGTGACTCCTGCCTCAAAGAGCTTAATAACGTCGGTGACGCCCACGGCGTTGCCCATGTTGGACTGGGGATTGTGCACCACGGCGGTGCCGGTGCCGCTCAGCAGCTGCCGGTCGGAGTCACTGAGGTATACGCAGTGGCCGCAGATGGTCTGGGGACCCAGGATACCGTGGCGGTAGAGCCGCTCGGGCACCGTCTCGTTGTAGTGCTCCCGGCAGTGGTCCCGGTCATAGCTGCCCTCGCACACGTGGATATGGAAGCCGCCGTCCCAGTGCTCCCGGGCATAGGCCATGGTGGCCTCGGAAATGGTAAAGGATGCGTGCATGCCGCACATGGCGGCGAGCAGGCCGCTCTTGTCCTCTTTGCACTGACGGCCAAAGTTCAGGTTCTCCTGCACCGACTGGCGTGACTTTTCCTCCCCGTCCCGGTCGGAGATCTCATAGCAGAGGCAGGAGCGCACTCCCGTGTCCTTTGCGGCCTCCGCCAGCTGGCTGAGGCTGCCGGGTATCTCGCAGAAGGAGGCATGGTGGTCGAAGATGGTGGTGACGCCGGAGCGTATGCACTCTATCATGGTCATGTAGCCGCTGTAGCGGGACATGGCCAGGTCCAGGTTCCTGTCTATCCTCCACCAGGTGCCCTCCAGCACCTCCAGAAAATCGGTGGGGCTATTGCCGGGGATGGACAGGCCCCGGGCAAAGGCGGAGTAGATATGGTGGTGGGCATTGATGAAGGCGGGCATGATAACGCCGCCCTTGGCGTCCAGCCTCTGGGCCTGGGGGTATTTCTCCAGCAGCTCCTGCCGGGGGCCCAGCTCCAGTATTTTATCCCCCTCCCAGACTACGGCTCCGTCTTCTATCATGGGCAGGGCCGCATCCCTGGTGAACACTGTACCGTTGTACAGGATATGTCTCAAAGGTCAAACCTCCCCTCTCTCATTTTTCGGATTGATTTAAAAGACGCCGAGCTGATCTGATGCAGAGCAGCTCGGCGTGCCGTTTATTCGATAACTGTGCCGGTCTTACCCTCTATACCGTCTTTAGCCTTTTCAAGAAGCGTGATAAGGGAGCGCCGTCCCGGGGCGGATTCCGCAAACTTTATGGCGGCTTCCACCTTGGGCAGCATGGAGCCCGGGGCGAACTGGCCCTCGGCGCAGTAGCGGCGTGCCTCCTCGACAGTCATGTGGTCCAGCCACTGCTGGTTGCTCTTGCCGAAGTTTATGGCGCACTTTTCCACTGCGGTGAGGATTATCAGCACGTCGGCGTCCACCTGCTGGGCCATGAGGCAAGAGCAGAAGTCCTTGTCTATGACGGCGCCCATGCCCCTGAGATGGTTGCCCTCGCGAATGACGGGGATACCGCCGCCGCCTCCGGCAATGACCACCTGCCCGGCGTTGAACAGGGCACGGATGGTCTCGATCTCCACTATGTCCCGGGGTTTGGGGCTGGCCACGATGCGCCGCCAGCCCCGGCCGGCGTCCTCCATCATGACGTAGCCCTTTTCCTTCTGAAGGCTCTCCGCTTCCTCACGGCTCATAAAACGGCCGATGGGCTTGGAGGGGTGCTGGAAGGCCGGGTCTTCCGGGTCCACGATAACCTGGGTGATGATGGAGGTGCAGGGCTTGGGTATGCCCCGGTTCAAAAGCTCCTCCCTAAGGGCGTTCTGCAGGTCGTAGCCGATGTAGCTCTGGCTCATGGCCACGCACACGGACAGGGGGATGATGGGAAAGTCAGACTCCACCTCCCGGCTCAGCTCGTTCATGGCGTGGTTTATCATACCTACCTGAGGGCCGTTGCCGTGGGAGATGATCACCTCATGGCCCTGCTCTATCAAGTCGGCAATGGCCTTTGAGGTATGCTTGACGGCAGTCATCTGCTCGGCCAGGGTGTTTCCCAAGGCATTGCCGCCCAGGGCTATAACTATTCTCTTTCCCATATCATTCAGCCTTCATGCGGCGCTCTACAGCACGCTCCTCCAGCTTCTTGAGCATGGCCTGAGGATCTTTGCACTTGGCCAGGAAGATCATGGCGGCGATGATGTAGGGCTTGAAGGAGGCCTCCTTGTACAGGGGGACACGGTAGCGGTCGAAGACGCTGGCTTCCACCTCGCCGTCGGTGCAGGAGACACCGTTGATGTCGGCGGGCAGGCAGTGGAGGTAGAGAGCCTTGCCGTCGTGGGTCTTGGCCATCATCTCCTCGGTGCAGCACCAGTCCTTGTGCTGGGCGTTCTGTTTGAGCAGCTCCTGCTCCAGAGCCTTGATGCCGGCGCTGTCGCCCTGGGCGTACAGGTCGGTACGCTTCTCCATGGCGGCAAAGGGAGCCCAGCTCTTGGGGTAGACGATGTCCGCATCCTGGAATGCCTCGGCCATGGAATTGACCTTCTTGAAGGAACCGCCGGTGGCTGCGGCGTTCTTCTTGGCAACTTCTTCCACCTCGGGCATGACTTCATAGCCTTCAGGATGGGCCAGGACAACGTCCATGCCGAAACGGGTGAACAGGCCGATGACGCCCTGGGGCACGGACAGGGGCTTGCCGTAGGAGGGAGAGTAGGCCCAGGTCATGGCAACCTTTTTGCCCTTCAGATTCTCAACGCCGCCGAAGTGGTGGATGATGTGGAGCATGTCTGCCATGCACTGGGTGGGGTGGTCGATGTCGCACTGGAGGTTCACCAGAGTGGGCTTCTGCTCCAGGACGCCGTCCTTGTAGCCCTCGGTGACGGCGTTGACCACCTCGTGCATGTAGGTGTTGCCCTTGCCGATGTACATGTCGTCACGGATGCCGATGACGTCGGCCATGAAGGAGATCATGTTGGCGGTCTCCCGCACGGTCTCGCCGTGGGCTATCTGGCTCTTGCCCTCGTCCAGGTCCTGGACCTCCAGGCCCAGCAGATTGCAGGCGGAGGCAAAGGAGAAGCGGGTGCGGGTGGAATTGTCACGGAAGAGGCTGATGCCCAGACCGGACTCGAAGATGCGGGTGGAGATGTTGTTCTCCCGCATGTAGCGCAGGGCGTCGGCGATGGTGAATACGGCCTCGATCTCGTCGTCGGTCTTTTCCCAGGTGAGGAAGAAGTCGCCTTCATACATTTCCTTGAAATTGAGGGAATTGAGCTTGTCAATGTAGGCCTGCAGCTTGGCGTCCATAATTTTGTTCTCTCCTTTTAAATAATGAGTTTTTAAGTGTATTGAAATTAGCTCTTACTTGATGTCGTTGTCGGTGAGGCCGGCCCGGAACTGGGCCACGTCTCCGCCCTTGTTCTCCTCTTTGTAGAGGCCGGGCACTGCGGCGTAGAGGGCGGCGCAGGTTACCAGGTCGTCCTTCCAGGTGATCTCATTGGGGGCATGGGCCTGACTCTCGGCGCCGGGGCCGAAGCCCACGCAGGGGATGCCGTAGCGGCCCTGGATGGCCACGCCGTTGGTGGAGAAGGTCCACTTGTCGGTAAGGGGGCGGTGGCGCAGGTGCATGGCGCCCTCGGGCCCGATACGCTCGTCGCCGAAGAGGGCGTGGTGGGCGTCCACCAGAGCCTGGACATGGGCGGCGCTCTCCTTGTTTATCCAGGTGGGGAAGTAGCACTCGGTCTCATAGACCTCGCCGGTCCAGGAGGGACGGTCGTACATGTACATAGATACGGTAACGTCCTCGCCGTACTTCTTCACGCTGGGCAGGTCCCGTATCTCCTGGAGGCAGGAGTCCCAGGTCTCGCCGGCGGTCATGCGCCGGTCGATGGAGATGGAGCAGGAATCGGCCACGGCGCAGCGGCTGGGGGAGGTGTAGAAGATCTGGGAGGTGGTGCAGGTGCCCCGGCCCAGGAAGCGGGCGTCCTCATAGTGCTGGGGATTGTACTTGGGGTCCAGCATCTTTACAAGGCCCTTTATCTCCACGCTGTCGTCGGCGGGGTTCTCGTTGAGGGAGCGCACATCCTGGAGGATGTCCGCCATCTTGTAAATGGCGTTGTCGCCCCGCTCGGGAGCGGAGCCGTGGCAGGACACGCCCTTCACGTCCACACGTATCTCCATGCGGCCACGGTGGCCTCTGTAGATGCCGCCGTCGGTGGGCTCGGTGGAGATGACGAACTCTATCTGCTTCTGAGCCTCTTCCTTGCTGGGGAAGTACTTGTTGACTATGTACTGCCAGCACATGCCGTCGCAGTCCTCTTCCTGGACGGAGCCAACCACCATTATCTTGTAGCCTTGGGGGATGAGTCCCAGATCCTTCATGATCTTGGCACCGTAGACTGCGGAGGCCATGCCGCCCTCCTGGTCGGAGCCGCCCCGGCCGTAGATGACCTGCTCGTCCTCATAGCCCTGGTAGGGGTCATGGGTCCAGTTGTTGATGTTGCCTATGCCCACAGTGTCGA
>DVHY01000063.1 GCA_018711755.1 Candidatus Limivicinus faecipullorum
CATTTTTTCGGAGGTCGCCATGAGCATTGAGAGAGAGAAATTCCTTGAGACTCTGGCCGGCTCCTTTGAAGCCTACTACGATATCCACCGGCCTGCGGAAGACCCGGGGCTCCCCCTGGTGTTCCGGGCGGATTACCACTCCCGGGCCGAGAGATACTGGCTCAGCAAGAACATACCCATCTGGGGCAACGAGACCAACGAATTCGCCTACATATTTTCTGCGCCGTCCTTTGAAAAGGAACTGGCTGCAAAGTGCATCGACTATGCGCTGGAGAAGGGCCTGCCCATGGTAAAGCCCCACAAGGAGCACCAGTACACCAATATAAAGGTTATCCTGGTGGCGGACAGCGTGGATGCGGACACGGCGAAATACCTTAAAAAGCGCAGCTTCTCCAAGAACTACAAGTTCTCTTTCCACGGCTTCAGCACACTGAAATCAGCCATCGTGGACCTGGGAACGGGGAAGACCGTCACCAACTCCGCCGGCCATGAGCTGACGGGATACTTCAGTAAACTGTTTGCAGCTGAAGAGAGGTCAAAGCTGTGAATGGGAATATATCAACATTTTTTATTTAAGGAGTGAAAAGTGTGAGCGCAATTCTTATCATGTTGATCGCTCTGGTGCTGCTGGCTCTTGGTTACATCTTCTACGGCAGCTTCCTGGCGAAGCAGTGGGGCGTTGACCCCTCTCATGAGACCCCGGCACACACCAGCTACGACGGAAAGGATTTTGTTCCCGCCAACCCCGCCGTTCTGATGGGCCACCATTTCTCTTCCATAGCCGGTGCAGGCCCCATTAACGGACCTATCCAGGCTGCAGTTTTCGGCTGGGTCCCCGTTTTCCTGTGGGTCGTAGTCGGCGGCATCTTCTTCGGTGCCATGCATGACTTCGGCGCCCTCTTCGCCTCCATCCGCCACAACGGCGGCTCTATCGGCGAAGTCATCAAGGAGAACATGGGCGTTAAAGCTCAGCGTCTGTTCACCATCTTCGCACTGCTGGTGCTGATCCTGGTTATCGCCTCCTTCACCGCAGTTGTTGCCGGCACCTTCGTATCCGAGGGTTCCTTTATTACTGTTGGCCGCGCCAATGTCAGCGGCAACGCCTCCACCGCAACCACCTCCCTGCTGTTCATCGTCCTTGCCTTCTTCTTCGGCTTTGCCGTGTACCGCAAGAACGTAAAGGTGGGCCCTGCCACTATAGTGGGCATCATCGGCATCATCGTCATCACCATCGTCGGCCTGAACGTGGGCGTCAACATGAGCCGCACCGCATGGGTTATCTTCATTGCAGTCTACATCATGGCCGCCTCCCTGCTGCCTGTCTGGATGCTGCTTCAGCCCCGTGACTACCTGTCCTCCTTCCTGCTCTACGGCATGATGGTCCTGGCTTTCGTGGGCATCATCGGCTCCGGCATGCAGGTGGAGCTGCCCGCCTTTACCGGCTGGACCGCTTCCACCGGCACTCTGTTCCCCACTCTGTTCATCACCGTGGCCTGCGGCGCCGTCTCCGGCTTCCACTCCCTTATCGGCTCCGGCACCACTTCCAAGCAGCTGAACTCTGAGAAGGACGCCAAGGTCATCGGCTACGGCGCAATGATCGTTGAGTCCGCTCTGGCCATCATCGCCCTTATCGCTATCGGCGTTGTCTACAAGGAGACCAACATCGGCGGCGGCGACAAGTTCCTGCTCACCGCACCTCCCACCATCTTTGCCGGTGGTGTTGCCACCATGGTTGCTACCATGACCGGCGGCATTGCAGACTTCTCCAACCCTGTTTACGACACTGTTTACACCCTGCTGACCCTGGCCGTGTCCGTCTTTGCTCTGACCTCTCTGGACTCCGGCACCCGTCTTTCACGGTACATGTTTGCCGAGCTCTTCATCCCCGAAGGTAAGACCCGGGACGACCTCACCGGCGCTGCCAAGTTCTTCTCTCATCCCTTCGTGGCCACTGGAGTTATGGTCCTCATCGGCTGCAGCATGGGCTTCATGAACTTGAGCCAGATCTGGGTCGTGTTCGGCGCTGCCAACCAGCTGCTTGCCGGTATCGCCATGCTGGCTGTGGCTACCTGGCTGGGCAACATCGGCAAGAACAACAAGATGTTCTTCGTGCCCATGGTCTTCATGCTGGTGGCTACCATCACCTCTCTGTGCATGACCGTTATCGCCAAGATCAAGCTCATCGCCGCTGCAGGCGCTGCTTGGGGCGACTGGTTCCAGATGATCTGGTCCATCGGCCTTGTGGTTCTGGCAATCATCCTGGTCATCCAGGGCGTTCAGATCCTCTCCTCCAAGAAGGAGCAGAAAGCTGCATAAGTCCTTCCCGGAAACTGGACAAGCAATACTTAAACCAAAAAGGACCGTCCTTCGGGGCGGTCCTTTTTTCAGCTTGTCGAAGAAGACTTTGTCTTCTTCGACAAGAGGGATTGCACTTCGCTCCATGCCTCGGTTGTACGCCAGAGGCGTACAATTCGACACTCCGCTCCGTGAGGAGTGTTTTCTGCGACGTACACGCCGCCGCAGAAAACGATTGAATTTATTTTTTCGCTGCGGCGAAAAAACTCTGCGAGGCTTTTTCTACAGTCTCAAAAAAAGAACCGCCACCGAGGCGGTTCTTTTTTAGTATATGTCCGGTTGAAATATGCCTCTGAGTGAGATAAAATATCCAAAAACAGCAGAGGAGGGGCATTATGTATTTTGATACCCATGCCCATTACGACGACAGGGCCTTTGACGCGGACCGGGAAGCCCTGCTGCAAGGTCTCGGAGAAGGGGCCGTGAAACTGATAATAGACCCCGGCTGCGATGTGCTCAGCAGCCGTAAGGCTCTGGAGCTGGCGGAGCGCTTTGATTTCGTATATGCCGCCGTGGGCCTGCACCCGGAGGAGCTGGACAAGTACAGCCCGGAGAGCTTTGAGGAGATATGCTCCATGGCCCGGCACCCCAGGTGCGTGGCCATAGGTGAGATAGGCCTGGACTACTACTGGGATGCAAGCCACAAGGAGGAGCAGAAGGCGCTCTTCCGCCGCCAGATAGAGCTGGCCCTGGAGCTGGATAAGCCGGTGATAGTCCACGACCGGGAGGCCCACGGGGACTGCCTGGAAATAGTCAGGGACTATCCTGGCCTGAGAGGGGTCTTCCACTGCTATTCCGGCAGCGCCGAGATGGCAAAGGAGCTTTTGAAGCTGGGCTGGTATCTGGGCTTTGACGGGCCGGTGACCTACAAGAACGCCAGGAAGGCCCTGGAGGTGCTGGAGCTCTGTCCCATGGACAGGATGCTCATGGAGACGGACAGCCCCTACCTGTCCCCTGTGCCCATGAGGGGAAAGCGAAACGACTCCTCCAACCTCAAATATGTGGCGGAGAAAATAGCCCAGGTGAAGGGCATAAGCCCGGAGCAGGCCGCCGCCATCACATTGGAAAACGGCTGCCGCCTGTTTGGGATAGAGAGGGCCTGAGCATGCACAGCCTGGAGGAGATAAGAAAGGAATATGACCGTCTGGACAGGCTCTGCGGCCTGGACACGTCCCGGGTGGAGCTGAAGATATCCCGGCGCCCCGGGCGGCGTCTGGGCAGCTTCCGCTATCCCCTGAGGGGCGGGGGGACGCCTCTGCGCATAAGCATCAGCGCCTCGGTGCTGGAGCAGGAGGAGCAGTTCTGGGACACTATCCGCCATGAGTACGCCCATGCGGCGGTGTACCTCCAGCACCCGGGGGAGCGGCACGGCCATGACCGGCTGTGGCGGGACATGTGCCGCCGCCTGGGCTGTTCCCCGGAAAGGCTGGCCCCCCAGAGCGAGGAGAGCCTGGAGCGCACCCGGGAGCAAGCCAAGTACCGGGTACACTGTAAGGGCTGCGGCAGGGACAGCTATTATTTCAGAGCCGGGAAAGTGGTGAAAAGCCTGCGCCGGGGCGGCCGGGGGAGAGTGCGCTGCGCCTTCTGCGGCTCGGACAGCTTTGAACTTTATGTGAGAAACTGAGGATATGCCCGGAGAACTTATGCAAAAATCGTTGAATATTCATTTGTGCAGTGAATATTCACGGCAAAAATGGATATTCAGCGTATAAAAAAGAAAAAATACGAATTTTTTTTCAAAAAGCTATTGACATGGCCCGGCCCCTGTGCTATTATCACACTCGTCGAAGGACAGAAGGTCCTTTGGACATAAAAAGTAAATCAAAAAATAGTGAGGAAAGAACGATGAAAAACATGAAGAAACTGCTTTGCATGCTGCTTGCACTGTCTATGGTGATTGCACTTTGCGCCTGCGGCTCCAGCACCGAGGACGCCGCCACCGAAGAAGCTCCCGCCGAGGAGGCCGCCGAGGCTCCCGCTGAGGAAGCTCCCGCCGAGGAGCAAGTTGACTACTCCGCAATGACCCTGGACGAGCTGAAGGCCGTGCTCACCACCGTCACCGAAGGCACCCTGACCGTGGCCACCAGCCCCGACTTCGCCCCCTATGAGTTCTACGCCATCGACGAGAATGGCGAGCCCCAGCTGGCCGGCTTCGATATGGCTCTTGCAGCTTACATAGCCGATTACCTGGGCCTGGAGCTGGAAGTCATCCCCGTGGACTTTGACGGCGTGCTCAACGAGCTTGCTGCCGGCAACGTGGACCTGGGCATGGCCGGCCTCTCTCCCGACCCCACCCGTATGGATGCCATGGATTTCTCCGACATCTACTACCAGGGCGGTCAGTCCTTTGTGACCGTTGAGGATAAGGTGGACCTGTTCCCCGACCTGGAGTCCGCCAACAATCCCGAGTACTCCATCGGCGCTCAGAACGGTTCCATCCAGATGGATCTGGCCAATGAGTTCACTCCCGATGCCGACATCGTTGCTCTGGTCAAGGTCACCGACATCGTTGCCGAGCTCTTGAGCGACAAGCTGGACGGCGCCTTCATCGAGACCGCAGTTGCTGAGAACTATGCCATCACCAATCCCGGCCTGGCCGTCATCCTGGATGTCCCCTATGATGTGGAAGGCTCTTCCGTTGGTGTTGTCAAGGGCAACGAGGCTCTTCTGGCCGGCGTGAACATGGCCATTGCCGCCGCCATTGCCGACGGCAGCATGGACACCTTCGTGGCAGAGGCCAACGAGCTGTCCACCGGCGAGATCATCGAGGGTCTGCTGGAGGACCAGGCAGCATAATCAAAGCCTGCCAATCTTAAAGAAATAATTGACGCAAAGGCCTCCGCTGAAAAACGGAGGCGCTTTGCGCTGTAAAGGAGTCCTGCATATGTTGACAATAAGCGGTTTCCAGAAAGCTCTGGAATATTGGCAGCTCTTTCTACAGGGCGTAGTCTGCACGGTATCCCTGTCGGCTCTGACGGTGGTGCTGGGCTTTATCCTTGCCCTGGTGCTGGCCACCTGCCGCATGGGCCGTTCAAGAATACTCAGAGCCGTCTCCACGGCTTACGTGGAACTTTTCCGGGCCACGCCTATGGTGGTGCAGGTGTTCATCATTTTCTACGTGGTGTTTGACGGCATAAAGGTTCTGCCCGGCTTCAAGCTCTTCGGCTTTATCCGTTTCGAGCGTTTCTTCCCGGCCGTAGTTGCCCTGGCTCTCAACTCCGGCGCCTATCTGTCGGAGATAATCCGCTCCGGCATCCAGTCAATCGACGGCGGCCAGACTGAGGCTGCCCGTTCCCTGGGCCTGTCCTCCTGGAAAACCATGCGCTTCATCGTGCTTCCTCAGGCTATAAAGAATATACTCCCCGCCATTGCCAATGAATTTGTCACCATCATCAAGGAATCCGCCATATGCTACACCATCGGCGTGCAGGACATCATGTCGGCGGTGAACGCGGTAAAGGGCGCTACATACAAAATGGGCGAGGCGCTGATAATTGCCACCGTCCTGTACTTCTGCCTTACCTTCCCCACCAGCAAGATAATAGCACATTTTGAAAGGAAGATGAGCCGTGGCGATAAGCGATAAACTTATACAGGTCAAGGACCTGAAGAAATACTACAACAAGGGCGCCATAAAGGCCCTGGACGGGGTGAGCGTGGACATAAATAAGGGAGACGTGATGGTGGTCATCGGCCCCTCCGGCTCCGGCAAGTCCACCCTGCTGCGCTCCCTGAATCTGCTGGAGCAGCCAACCTCCGGCAGCATCATCTTTGAGGGCGTGGACATCACCAGGAAGAAAGGCCCCGACGGGAAGAAGCTGGATATAGACAAGCACCGGCAGAAGATGGGCATGGTGTTCCAGCACTTTAACCTCTTCCCCCATATGACCGTCATGCAGAACATGTGCATAGCTCCCGTCCAGGTCAAGGGCAGCAGCCAGGAGGCGGCTGAGAAAAAGGCCATGGAGCTTCTGGCCCGGGTTGGCCTGGCAGACCGGGCCGACGCCTATCCCATACAGCTCTCCGGCGGCCAGAAGCAGCGTGTGGCCATAGTCCGGGCCCTGGCCATGGAGCCGGACGTGATGCTCTTTGACGAGCCCACCTCCGCCCTGGACCCGGAAATGGTGGGCGAGGTGCTGGACGTTATGAAGGAGCTGGCCCGGGAGGGCATGACCATGGTGGTGGTCACCCACGAGATGGGCTTTGCCCGGGAGGTGGGCAACCGGGTCCTCTTCATGGCCGACGGGAAGCTGCTGGAAGAGGGCAGCCCCGACGATATATTCAACCATCCCCAGAACCCCAGGCTCCAGGACTTCCTGTCCAAGGTATTGTAAGGTATCATAATGACTACAGAGAAACAGAACGCACAGAAATATATAGATTCAAAGGCGGAATTTTTCCGCAATGTGGCGGACAGCATCTGGGAAAAGCCGGAGCTGTCCCTGAAGGAGTTCTCAGCCACGGAGATATACTGCCGGGCTCTCCGGGAGCTGGGCTTTACCGTGACGGAAAAGCTCTGCGGCATAGACACCGCCTTCTGCGGCAGCTACGGCAGCGGCCGCCCGGTGATAGGTATACTGGGCGAGTACGACGCCCTCTCGGGGCTGAGCCAGCAGGCCTGCTGCACCAGTCCCCAGCCTCTGGAGGAGGGGGGCAGCGGCCACGGCTGCGGCCACAATCTCCTGGGGGCCGGCTCCCTGGCCGCCGCAGCGGCCATAAAGGACTACCTGGAGAAGAAGGGCGGCAGCGGCACCGTCATATTCTACGGCTGCCCCGGGGAAGAAGGGGGCAGCGGCAAGGCCTTCATGGCCCGGGAAGGGCTTTGGAAAGAGCTGGACGCCGCTCTCAGCTGGCACCCCGCCGACGTGAACCAGGTGCGCACCGGCACCAACAACTCCTGCATCCAGGTGCTCTACAAGTTCTCCGGAGTGGCGGCCCACGCCGCCGGTGACCCCTATAACGGCCGCAGCGCCCTGGACGCCGTGGAGCTGATGAACATGGGCGTTCAGTTTTTGCGGGAACATACCACCGACGACTGCCGCATCCACTACGCCATTATTGACGCCGGGGGCATCTCCCCCAACGTGGTCCAGGCCAAGGCCAGTGTGCTGTACATGGTCAGGGCCAACAAGGTGGCCGACTCCGTGAAGCTCCAGGCCCGGGTGGACAAGATAGCCCAAGGGGCGGCGCTGATGACGGAAACCAGCTTTGAGCGGGTGTTCATCGACGGCACCTCCGAGCTGCTGCCCAACTACACCATAGAGAAAATGCTCCACGAGAACATGGAGCTGGTGGGCGTGCCGGAGTATGACGAGAAAGACCTGGCCTTTGCCAGGGCTTTGAAGGAGAGCTATCCCCCGGAGACTACAGTCCCCGGCATAGGGGCCAAGAGCGACGAGAAGATAGCCCGAAAGGTGCTGGAGCTGACGGAAAATCTCAGCAAGCCCATCAACGACTTCATCATGCCCATGTATTCCGGCAACGACTTCGTCCCCGGCAGCACCGACGTGGGGGATGTGAGCTGGCTCACCCCCACCTCTCAGATAGACGCCGTGACCTGGCCGGCGGGCATACCCCACCACTCCTGGCAGGTGGTGTCCTGCGGCAAAAGCGGCATAGGCTACAAGGGCATGCTCATGGCCGCCAAGGTTTTGGCCTGCACCGCCATCGAGCT
>DVHY01000008.1 GCA_018711755.1 Candidatus Limivicinus faecipullorum
TAACTAGAATGAGCGGCCCTGCGCCGCAGTCCCGGCAAGTATGGCATTTGTTAAACACAAAGGCCCTTGTTAGGGGGATACCCCCTTAAACCCCAACTAAATATGCTTTGGAAATGTGTCTCACCGTGAGACACATTTCTTTTTACAGGAGGTGCTATGCGAGACAGACAACATTTTGTAGGTGCCTGGCTGGGAGATAAGGAACTGGCACATTTGAGGAAACAATGCGCCGTTACCGGCTTGTCCGTCAGTGCCTTTGTTAGGAAGGCTATTGCCGGAGTGCAGCTCCGGCCCAGGCCGCCTGGCGAGTATGGGGCGCTGCTCCGGGAGCTGGCAGCCATAGGCAACAACATAAACCAGATAGCCTACTGGGCCAACGCCCGAAAAAGCATCCACGAGCCAGAGATAGTAGAAGCTGCCGTACTGGCGAATGAGGCATGGCGGTTGGTAAAGGACAAGCTCTGATGGCCTATGACAAGATAATCACCGTTCACTCCCGGCTGGACAGGCGGATAAACTACGCCCTGAACCCGGACAAAACCAGAGACGGTGAAACTGTTTTATGTGCCGGACTGAACTGCCGGGCGGAGACAGCATGCCGGGATATGCTGGACACCAAGCGCCGCTGGGACAAGCTGAAGGGGGTGCAGGGCTATCATCTCATCCACTCCTACGCCCCCGGCGAGGTGACGGCGGCCCAGGCCCAGGCCCTCAGTCTGGAGTTTGCCCGGCGGCTTCTGGGAGACCGCTTCGAGGCGGTGGTGGCGACTCACACCGACCATGAGCATATCCACTCCCACATCGTGTTCAACTCCGTGTCCTTTGCCGACGGCAGAATGTTCCGCAGTGACTTCAAAGCCTATTTCGGAGACATCCGGGGCATATCCAATCAGCTAAGCCGGGAGCACGGCCTGAGTGTGACGGAGCCCAAAGGCCGGGGAAAACAGTATGCAGAGTGGGCAGCGGAGAAGCAGGGCAGGCCCACGGTCCGGGGCCTCATCCGCCGGGACATTGACGCAGCTTTGGCCGGGGCAGTGTCCATGCAGACCTTTTATGCAGCCCTGGAAAAACAGGGCTACACTGTGAAGCGGGGAGCAAAGGTGAAGTACACCGCCCTGAGACCGCCGGGCTCGGAGCGTTTTGTTCGCCTGGACAGCCTTGGCCCGGGCTACAGCGAGGAAGAGCTGAGAGAGCGTATAGGCCGTGGGGATAACCAGCCCATGCCTGCTGCCCCCAGACGCTATAAAGTCAAAAGCCGGAGGGGCAGCTGCCGGAAAACCGGGCGCGGCCGTCTGGCACGGCTGTACCTGTATTACCTGATGCTGCTCTCCCCGCCAGGAGGCAGGCGGAGAAAAGCTCCACCATTCAAAGTCCGGGCGGAGGTGAGGAAGCTGGAGCAGTACAAGCAGCAGTTCCGGCTGCTGCAAAAATACCGTATAGAGAATGAGAGTCAATTGTCAATGCTGGAGAGCGCACTCCAGGCAGACATTGACTCTCTTGTCTATTCCCGGCGGGAACTCTACCGGGAGAAGCGCCGGGGGAAGGACGTCTCTGTCCAGATAAGCAGCATAAGCCTTGAACTGCGCTCCCTGCGCCGGGAGCTGAGGTGCTGCCAAAAGATATCCCAGGCCATGCCTGGGATAAAAGAGCACATAGAGCTGAGCCGGCAGGAGCCGGAGCAGGACAAAGAAATCAGAAAGGAAGTGAGAGAACATGGAAGTGAGCGGTGAAGTGGCCGACCTGCTGGTGAAGGAGGGCTTGCAGGTGGCGGAACTGGCGGCAAAGCTGTCTGCCAAGGGCGCCGTCAACGCTGCGGTACTGACGGCGGCGCTTATAAAGAACAACTATAAGCTGGCAGGCCAGGTAGGCGTGGAACGGCTCAACCGGGACAATGCCGAATCGGTGGTAATACCCATTCAGGAGGATGACATTGACGGATTCCGGCAGCTGGCAAAGCGCTTCGGCGTGCTGTATGCGACGGTGAATCAGGAAGGCTCACAGGTGGTACACATCATATCCAATGTGAACTACTCGGCCCAGCTCAACGCCGTGCTGGAAGCCATGGGCTATGCCGTGCCCAGCGCCGCCAGGGCGGAGGCCCAGAGAGCAAAAAAAGCCGGGACCCGTGCTCCACAAGAGAAGTCCTCAGAAGAGCACGGGAGTGGCTGGAGGAATACGGAGAGGGCGGCTGAGCCCTCGGTGAGAAAGAAGCTGGAGGAGCTGAAGGCTGTGGCCGAGAAAATGAATGCACCGTCCAGAAACAGAGGGAGAGACAAAAGCAGATGAAGAAGAGTTTTAAGGACAGCGCCCCGGTGTGGGCGCTGTTTTCCATTCCAGTCATATACTTTGCCCTGGCTGCGGCCACAGTCTATGAGCCGGGCATGAGCCTGCTGCGGCTGCTGCCAGCCGTGACGGAGCTTGGGCTTGGCCGGGTGAGATGGACGGAATACTCATTGAGGGCCATTTTGCTGTTCCTCTCGGCCTATGTCGGTGGCATAGCTCTGTACTGGTCATCGAGGCAGAACCTGCGGCCGGGTGAGGAGCACGGCTCCGCCCGCTGGGGCAGTGTCCGGGAGCTGGACAGAAAGTACAGGGACAGGGACGAGGAGATGAACGTCATCCTAACAAAACACCTGAGAATGAGCCTGGACGGGAGAAAGCACAGGCGAAACCTCTTGCAGATAGTGGTAGGCGGCAGCGGCTCCGGCAAGACCCGCTATGTGGTCAAGCCCAACCTCATGCTGGCAAACGCCAGCTTTATAGTCACTGACCCAAAGGGGGAGATAGTCCGGGCGGTGGCCCCTCTGCTGCTGCAAAAGGGCTATGTGGTAAAGGTGTTCGACCTTATAGACCCGGCCCACTCCGACAGCTACAATCCCTTCCGCTATATCCGTAAGGACAGCGATGTGTTCCGGCTGATAAGCAACCTCATCCAGAACACCACGCCGAAAAACTCCAGCCAGAACGACCCCTTCTGGGAGAAATCCGAGACGGCTCTGGATGCGGCGCTGATGCTGTATCTGCTCCACGAGGCCCCACCCTGGGAGCAGACCATGGAAATGATACTCACCATGATAGAGTACGGAGCCGCCAGGGAGGACAGCGACGACTATAAGTCGCCCCTGGACCTGCTCTTTGAGGCTCTGGAGGAGGAGCAGCCGGAGCATATAGCCCTGAGGCAGTACCGGGTGTTCAAACAGGCCGCCGGCAAGACCGCCAAGAGCATACTGGTTTCTGCCGCCGTGCGCCTGGCGGCTTTTACTCTGCCGGAGATACGGGGCATCACGGATCGGGACAGCCTGGAGCTGGAAAAGCTGGGGGAGCGGAAGCAGGCGGTGTTCTGCGTAATACCGGACAGCAACGACAACAGTCTGAATTTTCTTGTGGGTATGCTGTATACCCAGGCCTTTCAGGAGCTCTATTACCAGGCGGACAAGGTACATGCCGGGCCGCTGCCCGTGCCGGTGCGGCTGATGTTCGACGAGTTTGCAAACGTGGCCCTACCCGACGGCTATGCCAGGCTCCAGGCCACCATGCGATCCAGAAACATCATGGCCACGGTCATCCTGCAAAATATCTCCCAGCTGAAGGCACTGTTCAAGGACGACTGGGAGGGCATCATCGGCAATGCCGACACCCTGCTGTATCTGGGAGGAAACGAGCAGAGCACTCACGAGTATGTGTCCAAGCTGCTGGGCAAGGAGACCATATCCACCACTTCCAGCAGCCAGAGCAAGGGGCGCAGCGGCTCATATTCCCGCAGCACCCAGCAGACGGGCCGGGAGCTTTTGACTCCCGATGAAGTGCGTATGCTGGACAACAATAAGGCCCTGGTGTTCATCCGGGGCGAGAGGCCAGTGATGGACGACAAATACGAGCTTATGAGGCATCCCAATATCTCATTGACCGAGGACGGCGGCGCTGCACCATATCTTCACAGTCCCCACTGTATGTACGATATGCGGCGGCTGCTCAGTGAAATAAGAACGGAGGAATGATATGATGAATAACAACAAAAGCAAAGCAAGAAAGATATGCGCCCTGTGGACAGCCCTGGTGCTGTCCGTCTGCCTTTTTACCGTACCGGCCTACGCCACCGGGGCAGACCCCCTTACCATCGTGAACAACCTTTCGGACTTTATCTTCTCCTGCATCAAGGCCATAGGCATCATAATCCTGGGCTGGGGCGTGGTACAGGTGGGCATGAGCATCCAGAGCCATGACGCCAGCCAGCGCTCCCAGGGCTTTCTCTGCCTTTTCGGCGGCCTGGTGATAGCCTTTGCCAAGGAGATACTCACCACCATCGGCGTGGTGTAAAAGATATGTCTCACCGTGAGACACATTTTCACGGGGAGACATATCTTTTTTATGGACTTATATTATCGCCGAACAGAACATTGATATAGTCCTGTCTGGCAATGATCACTCTGGCAACAAGCACAGTGTTTCCTTCTACCTTGTAGGCAGCAATATAATTCCCGCTGACCAATATCCGCAGATCACTGGAATATCCCGTCAGGGCAGCGACCGAGGGGCCGGCTTCGGCATAATGTTCCAAAATACGCAGGCCTTTTGTTATGCTACGCACGACCTGTCGGGCTGCGCTGG
>DVHY01000064.1 GCA_018711755.1 Candidatus Limivicinus faecipullorum
GGCGTGTATGAGACGGCCCTGAGCTACGGCTTTGAATATAAGTCGGACTTTGAAAAGCTGCTTATCCTGAAAATGCTCTCCGCCTCCCTCAGCGGCGGGGAGGACTATGAGCGGAGGAACCGGGAAGTGGATGAGCTGCTCCTCTCCCCCAAAAGGGAGCCGGAGAGCGGGGAGCTGGAAAAGCAGATAGAAGTGACTTCTTCTGCTTTCGCCATGGATATGCTGCTGCTGAAATTCATCCAGGGTCTGCCCATAGTGGGCGTCGTCGGCGGGGCGGCAAACCCGGTGTATTACAAGAAAATAATGGACTACGTGGAGCTTAAATACAGGAAACGCTATCTTATGGGGAAAAAGGGTTTTTAAACCTTTGGTATAATCTGCAACAGAAAGGAAGCGGAAGACGTGAAAAAAGCGGTATCCATGCTGTTGGTCCTGGTCATGATTTTCTCCCTTTTGGGCTGCAACAGGCAGTCCGGGAAAGCGGGAGACACGGAGGCTGCCCCCCAGGCCCAGAACACGGCCCAGGAAGAGGCGGAGGAAGTGGAGACGGAGCCGGTGTTCTATTCCAAAAAGGAATACCCCATGCCCGCGGGCTGTTCCGTGCGGGGCATCGCCCGGATAGATGACAGGCTGATGCTCAGCGGCTATCAGGACGGCGTACCCATGCTGGCTATGACCGACTATGAGATACCTGAGGGCGGAGTCCCACAGTTCGGGGAGACGGAGCTGCTGCCTCTGGATATCCAGCCGCCCTACAATGAGTCGGTATACTGCGTCACCGCCGGGGGAGACGGCTGCTTCTATGTGCTGGCGGGAGAACACGCCCCAATATATATGCGGGGCTACGAAGTCTATACCAACGAGGACTATCAGGGCCGGATAGCCATACTGCAATACTCTCCCCAGGGGGAGCTGCTGGACAAGATGGAGATACCCGCTTGGCAGGAGGGGTCGGCCTCATATATAGTGGTGGACGCCTCAAAGCGGGTCTTTCTCATGGGGACGGACTATGTATCCTCCTTCCCCTGGCAGACGGAGGATATCAGCACTATCCGGCGTGAGGACACTGAGATGTATTCCATGCAGCTCACCGCCCAGGGAGTGGTTCTGGCCATGAATGAGAGGGACGCTTTCAAATACTTTCTGATGGAGAGCCCGGACAGCCTGAGGGAGCTGAGCTTTAAGGACCCGGGGGAAAACAGAACGGTGAGCGTGCCCAACTGGTGCACATGCCAGAGCTTGGAGGGGGAGTATATCGTATCCTCGAAAGGCCGCTTTGTGGCCTGCGACGTGGAGACGGGCAGCACAAGAGAGCTCTACCAGTGGAGCTACAGCGCTTACATTGGCAGCTGTGAATTTGTCTGCCGCCTGAGTGAAAACTTCTTTATCTGCACCCTGGTGGAGGACTTCATGCTGGTCACCGGCCTGGTGGAGCAGCCTGTCACAGAGAAAAGCACGGTGAAGGTGGCCCTTTACGATATGGGCAACTCCAACGCTGTGGGCTGTGTCAACGAGCTGAACATGAAAGGCGGCCCCTATGTATATGAGATCACCGAGTACGGCAAGGACGAGGAGCAGAGGCTTCTGGCCGACCTTGCCGCCGGGGGAAAGATAGACCTTATCATTTTCAACAATAACCTGGATGTGAGCTCCGCCGCCTATGAGGACCTGTACGGCTATATAGACAGTGAAGCGGACATGGGCCGGGAGGCCTTCATCCCCGGCCTGCTGGAGGCCCTCAGCGACGGGGAACAGCTCTACGAGCTGTGGGCCGGGGTGAGCGTGGACACTCTGGCGGCCAGGGCCTCCGATGTGGAGGGACGGGAAAATCTCAGCCCTCAGGATTACCTGGAGATATTGGAGCAAAACGACCAATATGAGGCTGTGTTCATGACCTTTATGGACAAGCAGAATATGCTCAAGTGGGTGGCCAGGCTGGGGGCGGTAAAGTATATAGACAGGGAAAATGCTCTGTGCAGCTTTGACGATCCCTCCTTTGCCCGGCTTTTGGCCTGGTGCAGCACCATGGGGGATACGGTGGAAGAGGACAGCGAGGCGTCCTACCTTGAGTTCTCCCAGGTGGTGTTGTCTGTGGAGCCGATTTCTAACCCCGCAAGGCTCAAGTCTTTGGAAGAACTTTTTGGCGAACCCTGCGCCTTTGTAGGCTTCCCGGACGGGGGCAGCGGCTTCAGCTGCTTCAACTGTGACTACAGCGGCAGCATGGCCATACCGGCAAACTCCTCAAATAAGGAAGGGGCTTGGGCCTATATAAAGGAACAGCTGTCTATGGATAAGCAGATGGACATGGAAGACAGCCTGCCGGTGAACCGCCAGGCTCTGCTGCGCAGGGCGGAGGAGGAGCTGAGCGGGGAGCAGGTGGAACGGTTCATGGGCCTGCTGGAAAACACCCGGGGCGCCGACCGCTGCTCCGACAGCCAGGTGAGGGCCATCATCCTGGAATGCGGACAGGCCTATCTGGCCGGGGATAAGAGCCTGGAGGAGACGGTGGAGCTCATCCAGTCCAGGACTTCCATCTATGTGTCAGAGCAGTACGGCTGAAAAGGCGGGGGGAGCTTGCCCCACAGCTTAAAATAAAAAAGTAAAAACTGCCGGGCGACCGGCAGTTTTTATTTTGGACTTTCATGTATATGTGTCTCTAATCCTTGGGACAGGATATCTCCAGCAGCTCCTCGATGAGCCGGTGGAAGAGCCGGGCCTGGGCCGTATCGGCGGCCTTGTAGTAGACCTCCTTGCCCTCCCGGCGGCTGAATATCAACCCGGCGGAGCGCAGCTGGCGCAGGTGGTGGGAGACGGCGGGGCTGCTCATCTCCATCATGGCGGAGAGATTTATAACACACTCTTCGCAGTGGCACAGCAGCCAGAAGAGCTTTACCCGGCTGCTGTCGTCCAGTTGGCGCAGCAGCTGGGCTATCATCTGAAAGTCCGTGCCCGAGGGGCAGCAGGCCAGCACCTCCTGGGCGGAATGTCCGTGGTCGTGGGGCAGCTTGTTTTGTTCCATTGTCACCCCTCCTGAAAAGTTTCTTCCTTATATTTTAACCTAAATCCCCTGTAAAGGCAAATACATTTTCCCTGGACGGATGGAATAAAATTTTGGATGGAAGCGAAAAAAACTCTTGACGGCAGCCATGGGCAGGTGTATCATATCTTTGCAAACATTAAACAAGTGTTTAATCGTTTAAGAGTTGGAGGGCTTGAAATGAAA
>DVHY01000065.1 GCA_018711755.1 Candidatus Limivicinus faecipullorum
CCTCCACGGGGCGCATACCGCCTTTTCTTGTTATCCAGCCCTCCGGCTGTATCGGTTGAGCAAAAGTCAGCGTGGGATTGATGTGGTATCTTTATCTAAGTGAACCCCCGCTCTCCCATTTGGAGACCGCCTGTCTGGATACGTCCAGGGCCTCTGCCAGTTCCTCCTGGGACAGGCCCTTGGCTTTCCTGAGATTTTGTATTCTGTCGGACAGATTCATGTTTTCTACCGCCTTTCTCCTGCCTTTATGCTGTGCAGATAATAGCATATGGACCGGTTGCATTGCAAGCAAGCAATAGTTTAAGTCCGGCAACCGCAGGTTGCCGGGCTTAAAAAACATGCAGGATACCGCTTTTTTATTGAGAAATTACCACTGGGTCAGCTCCAGATACAGGTCCTTGTACTGCCGGGCGGAGTTGGTCCAGGACACGTCCTTGGCCATATCCCGCTGTACCACTTCGTCCCAGTGATAGCGGTTGGTGAAGTATACGGTCTTGGCCCGGTTTATGGCGTCCAGCAGCAGTCCGGCGTCGTAGCGGTCGAAGGTAAAGCCGTTGCCGTCGCCGGTGTAGTTGTTGTAGGGCTCCACGGTGTCCTTCAATCCGCCGGTCTCCCGGACGATGGGCAGAGTGCCGTAGTGCATGGCATTGAGCTGGGTCAGGCCGCAGGGCTCAAAGCGGGAGGGCACCATCAGGGCGTCGGAACCGGCGTAGATGCGGTGGGCGCGCCCTTCGTCATACTGGATGCAGGCGGAGAAGCTGCCCTTGTAGGCACCCTCATAATAGCGGAAGCTGTCCTCATACTGGGCGTCGCCTGTGCCAAGAACGATCACCTGGGTGTTGCCGTCCATTATCTGGGGGACAATGGTGCTGACAAGGTCCAGCCCCTTCTGGTTGGTGAGGCGGGAGATAAGGCCGATGACGAACTTGCCCTCGTCCTCCTCCAGACCCAGCTCCCTCTGAAGGGCCAGCTTGTTGGCCATCTTGTGCTCCAGCACATTGCCCAGCCCGTAGTTCTCGGCCAGAGCCGGGTCGGTCTCGGGATTCCACATATCGTAGTCGATGCCGTTGACTATACCTCTCAGCTTGCCGCTGTGGTAGCGCAGATGCTCCTCCAGCCGCTCGCCGTACTCCGCGGTCTGAATCTCCCAGGCGTAGGTGCCGCTGACGGTGGTGATGCGGTCTGCATAGGCCAGGCCGCCCTTGAGCATGTTGGCGTTCACATAGTCCTGCTGGAGGGCGCCCATGTTGAATACGGAGTCGGGCAGGCCGGACCAGTATTTGATGGTGGGTATGTTGAAAATGCCCTGGAAGCGGAGGTTATGTATGGTGAGTATGGAACGGGCCCGGCCCACAGGGGAGTCCTTGAACAGGGTGCGCAGATATACGGGCACCAGAGCTGCCTGCCAGTCATGACAGTGGATGATATCCGGTATCCAGTTCATGAAGTTCAGAGCGGCCAGAGCGGCCTTGCTGAAATAGCAGTACTTGGGGATATCGTCTACCAGATTGGTGTAGGGGTTGCCGGAGGTGAAGAACTCCTGGTTGTCTATGAAATCGTAGACCACGCCGTCGCAGATGTATTCCATGATGCCCACATAGTAATTGCGGCCGGTGTTGCCCAAATCCATGTAGAACTCGCCCCGGTACACCATCTTGTCCTGATACTGCCGGGGGATACAGGCATAGCGGGGCAGAATGACACGCACGTCGCAGTTGAGCTTTACCAGTTCCCTGGGCAGGGCATACATAACGTCTCCCAGACCGCCGGTCTTTACAAAGGGGTGACACTCGGAGCCTATGAAAGCCACGCTTCTGCGGGGCAGGGTGGATATATCGAATACCGGTGCGGGCTCCTCGACTACGGGGGCGGCCTCGGTTACGGGGGCGGCCTCGACTACGGGGGCGGCTTCAACTACGGGGGCGGCCTCGACTACGGGGGCGGCCTCGGCTACGGGAGCGGCCTCGGCTGCGGGGGCGGCCTCGACTACGGGGGCGGCCTCAACTACGGGGACGGCCTCAGCCACGGGAGCGGCCTCGGCTGCGGGGGCGGCCTCAACTACGGGAGCGGCTTCCTCGATTAGGGGCTTGACCTTTTTGTCGGCAGCCTCAGGGCTCTTCTTTGCTGCCGGTTCGGCTTTCTTTCTAGCGGGAGTGGGCTTCTTCTCCGCAGCGGGTTTGACCTTCTTCTCAGCGGGAGCGGGCTTCTTTTCCGCAGCGGGCTCTGCCTTCTTCTCGGCGGGAGCGGGCTTCTTCTCCACAGCGGGCTCTGCCTTCTTCTCGGCGGGAGTGGGCTTCTTTTCCGCAGCGGGCTTGGCTTTCTTCTCAGCGGGAGCGGGCTTCTTCTCCGCAGCGGGCTCTGCCTTCTTCTCGGCGGGAGTGGGCTTCTTCTCCGCAGCGGGCTTGGCTTTCTTCTCCACAGCGGGCTTCTTCTCCACAGGCGCAGCTTTCTTCTCAGCGGCGGGCTCTATCTCTATTTCAGCAGGCGCAGTTCCAACAGAAAGCTCGGCCTTTTTTTCCGCAGACGGAGCCGCTTCTTTGACGGCGGCTTTCTCCACGGCTGAATCAATTTTTTTCCGTGCCATAAAAAACCATCCTTTCAATATGACATTGCTTTTGGCTTTGGTTTGCCCTCACGGGCTCAGCTTATATATTTTCCGGCTGCCGAGCTCCGCCGGGGATGACGGCAAACCGGGAAAAAGCTAGATTATCAGGCGCTCTCCAGGAGGCTGACGGCGACTTTTGCGGCCTGTCCGGCGTCGGCGGTGTAGGCATCCGCGCCGATCTCGTCGCAGAAGCTCTGGGTGATGGGCGCTCCGCCCACCATGATCTTCACCTTGTCCCTTACGCCCTTTTCTTCCGCCAGCTTTACCACCCGGCGCATCTCCGCCATGGTGGTGGTGAGCAGGGAGGAGCAGGCGATTATGCCGCAGTTTTTGTCTATGGCTGTCTGGACGAAGTCGTCAGGGCTGACATCCACTCCAAGGTCTATCACTTCCAGGCCGCTGCCCTCCATCATTATCTTCACCAGGTTCTTTCCGATGTCGTGCATGTCTCCCCTGACGGTGCCCAGCACGACCCGGCCTGCGGCCCTGGCGCTGCCCTCCACAAGGCGGGGCTTCAACAGTTCCGTAGCCGCCGCCATGCAGCGGGCGGCCATGAGCATCTCCGGCACGAAAGCCCGGCCGGCGGTGAAATCGTCGCCCAGCCTGGTCATGCCGGCCACAAGACCCTCGTTTAAAAGCTGCCTGGCTTCAAATCCCTGGTCCAGGCCCTGAGCGCAGAGCTCCAGCACTTTCTTCCTCTGGCCCCGGCAAAGCGCCTGGGACAAGCGGGAGAGCAGTCCGTCCTCCTCGGTATCGACGGCCTTCCGGCCGGACTGGGCTTCCCGCACCAGCTTGCGCCGGGGCGGCGGGGGACAGTCCACAGCGGGCATGTGCAGCACGGAGTTGTATTTGTCTATCTCGTCGTCGATAATGGGGTCCACATGGGGATAGACGGTCCCGGCCAGACCGTAGGTTATGCTGGGGATAAAGTGACCGCCGGGGCAGCAGGCTTTGAGGGTGCGGCTGACGTAGCCGCGTATCTCTTCCTCCGTGGCGTCCTGCCGGTCGATGGCGGCGCCGATGCCGCCCATAAGGGTCATGCGTCCCTTCAGCTGCCGCTGCAGGGTGGGGATGTCGTTATCCGGCAGCACCCCCTGCCAGACCTGGATGCCTATCTCGGCCATGTCCTCCACGATGGGGACAAGGTAGGAGTCGGCATGGTGCAGGGCAATGACCCCCCGGGAACGGATATAGCCGTAGAATCGCCGGTAGGGCTCCTTGAAAAATTCCCGCCACATCTCCGGCTTCATGAACAGCGAATCCTTTGCGCCCCAGTCGTCATGGGAGAATATCATATCCGGGGCCAGTCCGTCAATAAGTAATTTGACGAATTGTATGCGGTAATCGGTAATATAATCAATAAGTTGGTGCATTTGCTCCGGGTGCTCGTAGAGATTGGTGAGAGTGTCCTCAAAACCCATGAGATAGTGGCACTGTTCAAAGATGCCCGTACCCATGAAGCCGGCTATTATCCTGGAGTCCCCGGCGGCTTTCCTGGCGGCTTCGGCGCAGGACTCCCAGCCCTGGGAGCAGTTGGCGGCCAGGTCAGGGGCGTGGACATATTCCCGCCAGTGGGTGATATCCGGGCAGGCCTTGGTCTCCGGAGTGATGTGGGGCATGGGTCCGGGAGCGTCCTCCGGCCACATGATGGTCACGCCCCAGCGGTCCACATTTGTGCGGCCCCGGCCCCGGCCCTCCCGGAGATAATTGTTCACCGGGTCGTTCAGCACTACGTGCAGCGCTTCATACTGTTTCAGCTGCCGTTCCGGCTTGCCATCCTTTTTAAGCAGTTCAAGAAAAATCTCCTTAGGGCTCTGCATTTTGCTCTCGCTCCTTTTCAAACAGAATACATGAGGTAAAACTTATGGTGCCCGGCCCGTAGTTGTACTTGAGGCCGGAACTCAGGCATATCCGGCTCACCAGAAGACCGTAAGCCTCCATGGAGGACAGCCGCTTGTCCGGGAAACGGCAGGGCCTGTCCGGCCAGGTACACTTATGGCAAAGGGTACAGGCCCCGGCGGACAGAGGCAGACAGTCCGGCTCAAGGAGCCGGGCCTGCCGGGCCAGAGCGGAGAAAGCCGCCTTGTGCCTGGCCTGGGCCTGGGCTATGCCCCGGCTGTCAAACTCGTCCTCCAGCTCTCCCACCGTCTGGACCAGGAGGCCCCGGCGGTAGCGGCCCATGCGCCGGGCCGTCTCTTCCAAACTTCCGCAGGCGGGAGGACAGCTCCAGCAGCGGTCATATTTGAGACAGCGGCCGGAGGCGCACATCTCCCGTACCTCCGGCAGGGGCTCCAGAGCCTCCATGCACAGAGGGGCGATATGCTCAAAACCGTTTTGGACCGCCAGCTGAAAAATGTCCGGCATAGGCCGCTCCTTTCACAATGCTCCTTGACAAATGCCCTGCCTGCTGTATATCATACTTAAAGTACTTTAAATAATTATAGGAAAAGGACAAAAATATGTCAAGAATTTTGGCCCGCCAAGGCGCCGGAGACTTTGCAATCAAAGCAGAAAAGGGCGAAAGCCTCCTGGATGCCCTGCGCCGCAGCGGCCTTGATTTCCCTGCCCCCTGCGGCGGGAACGGGAAGTGCGGCAAATGCCGGGTGGAAATAGACGCCGGAGGCAGACGGGAGAGTGTCCTGGCCTGCCGGTACAGGATAGACGGGGATATCAGCCTGTACCTGCCGGAGCAGAGCGGCGGAGAGATATGCCGGGAGGGCAAGCAAGTTGACATAACATATAAAGCCGGGCATGAAAGCGGCCGCCATGGCCTGGGGGCCGCCGTGGACATCGGCACCACCACCCTGGCGGTCAGGCTCTATGATTTGGAGCAGGGCCGGGAACTGGGCAGCCGGGGCGCATGGAACAGCCAGAGCCCCTTCGGCGCAGACGTGATAAGCCGCTGCCAGTACATTATGGAGCGGGATGACGGACTTGAGCTGCTGAAAGAACGTATTCAAAGCCAGATTTTCGCCATGATAGGGGAGCTGGCGGCAGACTGCGGCCGGGCGGGAGAAAAGCCGGAAGAGCTGTTTGCGGCGGGCAACACGGTGATGGAGCATATTTTCCTGGGCCTGTCCCCGGCAGGAATGGCCGTGACTCCCTTCCGGCCCATCAGCCTGTTCACGGAAAGAGAGCCGGTTTACATAAGAAATATAAAAACCTTCCTTTCTCCCTGCGTAGCCGCCTATGTGGGCGGGGATATCACGGCGGGGCTGCTGTCTTCGGGCCTTTGGGACCGGGAGGGGCTGAACCTTTTTCTGGACGTAGGCACCAACGGGGAGATGGCACTGGGGGGCAGAGAGGGCTTTGTCTGCTGCGCCGTGGCCTCCGGCCCGGCCTTTGAAGGGGCGGGCATCAGCTGCGGTATGCCCAGCACGACGGGGGCGATCGCTGAGGTAAAATGGACGGAAAAAGGCTTTGAAGCGGAGGCAATAGGCGGCGGAGAGGCCAAAGGTCTCTGCGGTTCAGGCCTCATCAGCCTTCTGGCATTGCTGCTGGAGCTGGGGGCCGTGGACGAGTGGGGCCGGCTGCTGCCCCCGGAGGAGGCCCCGGAAGAACTCCGCCCCTGGCTTAGTGAAGACGATAACGGCAACGGCTGCTTTCACCTGACCGGGAAAGTGTATCTCAGCGCCGGGGATGTGAGACAGCTGCAGCTGGCAAAGGCCGCCGTGGCCGCCGGGATAGAGGTGCTCACCGAGGAGCTGGGGATATGCGCCGGGGACATAGGCGGGGCGTATATCGCAGGGGGCTTCGGTTCCCATCTGGACCTGAGGGCTGCAGCGGCCATAGGCATGCTGCCGGAGGAGCTGGCGGACAGGGCGGAGGCTCTTGGCAACAGCGCCCTTGGCGGGGCGGCCATGGCCCTGCTGGATACGGACAGCCGGGAAGAGCTGTACAGGATACAGGAAAAATGCAGATACATAGAGCTCACCGGGGACGCCCGCTTCAACCGGGCTTTCCCCGCACATATGACATTCGGCAAGGAGGATGAACTGGAATGGAACTGAGCTTTCCCCTGATATTGGACGGAGCCACCGGCACCCAGCTGCAGAAGCGGGGATATACCGGGGATGAGTGCCCGGAGAGCTGGACGCTGAATAATCCCCAGGCCATACTGGATATACAGCGCAGCTATGTGGAGGCCGGGAGCCGGGTGATATACGCCCCCACTTTCGGAGCCAACCGGGTCAAGCTGGAACGGCACGGTATTTTCGGCAAGGTGGAGGAGTATAACCATGCCCTGGTTGCCCTCAGCCGGGAGGCGGCGGGAGACAGGGCTTGGGTGGCCGGGGATATCGCGCCCACAGGGCTTATGCTCTACCCTCTGGGTACCGCCTCTTTTGAGGAGCTGGTGGAGATATACACCCAGCAGGCCGCCGCCCTGGAAAACGCCGGGGTTGACCTCTTTGTGATAGAGACCATGATGACTGTGGCGGAGGCCAGAGCGGCGCTGCTGGCGGTGAAGAGCGTCAGCAAAAAGCCGGTGTTCGTGTCCTTCACCTGCGACGGGAAGGGCCGCACCCTCACCGGCAGCGACGTTACGGCGGCTTTGCAGATAATGCAGGGCATGGGGGCCGACGCCTTTGGCCTCAACTGCTCTGTAGGGCCGGAGGACATGCTGGTCCAGCTGCGGCGGCTGCGGGAGATAGCCCGCATACCCCTGCTGGCAAAACCCAATGCGGGCATCCCGGAGATAATGGACGGAGAGACTGTATATAACTGCCCGCCGGAGGAGTTTTCCGCCTGCCTGCCGGAGATGGCCAAGGCGGGGGTGTGCATCTACGGCGGCTGCTGCGGCACCGAGGCGGGGCATGTGGCGGCCCTGGCCAAGGGCTGCGCCGCCCTGGAAATGCTGCCGCCTGCGCCTGAGCATATGGACAAGCTGCCCTGCGCCACGGAGAAGGAAGTGTTCTTCCTGGACCCGGCGGCTCAGCACGGCAGGGTGCTCGGCTGCGGCCCGGAGCTGGAAGAGGAGCTTATGGAGGAACAGGAGGAGGAGATGGTGGCCATCGCCCTCAGGGCGGAGGAGGAGCTGTCTGCCTTTGCCGACTGCCAGTTTATGATAAGCAAGCCCCTGTGCATCTGCTGCGACGACGCCGGGCTGCTGGAGCAGGCTCTGAGACTGTATCAGGGCCGGGCCATGTACGAGGGTGATATCAGGGAAGAGGAGCTTCTGCCCCTCTGCGACAGATACGGACTGATAATTTGAGGTTCATCAAAGGAGAGGCCATGGACTATACCAAGGAGAGCTGCCGGGAGTTTGCCCGGCGTCTGGCCTCCGCCGACCCTACGCCGGGCGGCGGAGGAGCGGCGGCGGCAGCCGCCGCCCTGGGGGCTGCCCTGGGGGAGATGGTGGCTGCCCTGACTGTGGGGAAAAAACGCTATGCCGCAGTGGAAGAGGAGATAAAGACGGCGGCCGCGGAGCTGGACAGGCTGAGAGAAGAGCTGCTGGACATGGTGATGGAGGACGCCCGGGGCTTCATTCCCCTCAGCCGGGCCTACAGGCTGCCCAAGGACGAACCCGGCCGGGAGGATAAGCTGGAAGAGGCTGCCCTGAGCGCCTGCGCCGCCCCCAAAAAGATTATGGAGTTGGGCTGCCGGGCCCTGGAGCTGACGGCGGTGATGGCGGAGAAAGGCTCGGTCATGGCGCAGTCCGACGCCGGCTGCGCCGCGGCGCTGATAAAGGCCGCGGTGGACTCGGCGGCGCTGAACGTATACATCAACACCAAAAGCCTGAGGGACAGAGAGCAGGCGGACAGACTGAACCGCTCCTGCCTTGAAATGCAAAACGGCAGCGATGAGCTCCGAAGGGAGATATACGGCAAAGTCAGAGCCTCCCTTCTGGAGCCGGAGAAGTAAAAAAGGCCGGTATCAGACCTGAGAGATATCGGCGGAGAGGAGCTATTATGACGGCCATGGATGAACTGCGCCGGCAGATGCGCCGGGCCAGAAATTCCCTCAGCGAGGACAGGGTCTTGGAACTGTCCGGGCGTATCGCCGCCGGGATAGAGGCTCTGCCGGAATACAGGCAGGCTCAGGTGGTGATGATATACAGGGCGGTACGGGGCGAGGTGCGTCTGGACATGCTGAAGGGCAAGAGTTTCCTGTACCCTCTCTGCACCGGCCCGGGAGAGATGTGCGCCCTGCTGCCGGAAGGGGACGGGGCCTGGAAAGAGGGCGCCTTCGGCATACCCGAACCCATAAGGGAACTGTCCCGGGAGATAGCCCCGGAAGAGATAGACCTGGTGCTCTGCCCCTGCACCGCCTTTGACGCCAACTGCCGCAGGCTGGGTATGGGGGGAGGTTATTACGACCGCTTCCTGCCCCGGTGCAGCCGGGCTAAGTTTATTGCCGTGGCCTATGAGTTCCAGCGGGCGGAGGCCCTTGAGGAGCGGAGCTGGGACGTGCTCATGGACGCCGTGGTCACGGAAGAGCATGTATACAGAGGAAAAGAGATATGACAAGAGAGCTCCCGGGGCCGCCGCTCCCGGGAGCTTCTTCGGCGGCGAAATCCGAAAAAGACAGCAATAACTTTACAGGCGAGAGATTTTGAGTTAAAATAAACTGTCATAACATGTTTTCGAGAGGACGTCTTAATGAAGCGGATAGCCTTCTTTCAGGATAATCTGGACGTGGGGGGAATACAGAAGTCTCTGGTGAACCTGCTGCGGAACTTCGACTACGAGCATTTTCAGGTGGACCTGTACCTGTCGGACAGAAAGTCCTTCTGGAAAGTGGATTTCCCGCCACAACTGAATATAAAGTACCTGAAGCACCTGCCCCGGCTCTGCTCTTTCATTCCCTTTGACATTGCCAGGAATATGGTGAGCCTGGATTTTGGGGACTGCCCGGAATACGACCTGGCCATAGACTTCAATTCCTACCAGTTCTCCTGCGCCCTGGGGGCCCTCAGCGTCCCGGCCAAGCGGCGGGTGATGTGGATACACAACAATGTCAGCGTGAAGCTGGAAAACGAATGGAAGTACCGGGTGCTCTGGTTCAACTTCAAGGACAAGTTCAAATATTACGACAGGTTCGTGGGTGTCTCCCAGGGCGTTATAGAGCCCTTCATGGTCAGCAGCGGCATCTATGACCCGGATAAGTTCACGGTGATACAAAACACCATCGACACCGGGGAGATATATCAGAAGGCCGGGGAGGACTTCGATTTCAGCCCGGACCCGGACAAGCTGAATTTCGTGGCTCTGGGCAGGCTCTGCCACCAGAAGGGCTACGACATCATGCTGGACCTGTTTGCCAGGGCGGGGAGATACAGGGACGACCTGCACCTTTACATCATAGGGGACGGGGACAAACGCTTTGCCCTGGAATATCAGCGGGACAGCCTGGGCCTGACCGACAAGGTCACTTTTCTGGGCCAGCAGACCAACCCCTTCAAGTACATGGACAGGATGGACGCCTTCGTCTCCACCTCCCGCTACGAGGGCCAGCCTCTCAACATCATGGAGGCCAAGGCCCTGGGCCTGCCCCTCTACTGCACCAAGAACCTGGAGAAGTACAGCCGGGGCCTGGAGGGCAGGGAGGATATGCTGAAAGCCCTGGCAGAGGCCAGGCGCATGCCCAAAAAGAGAGACGACCTGCGCCAATACAACGCAGAGATAATAAACAGCATCAAGGCCCTGGCTGAGGAGGACATGCAGGCGGTCCCGGAAAAAAAGAAAAAGACGGTGAACATCATCGCCCTGCATCTGGGCGTGGGCGGGGTGGAGAAGGCCATTATCAGCATGGCCAATCTCTTCGCTACGCGCTATGAGGTGAAGCTCTTCAGCGTATACGACATGCCTGATTCCCCGGCCTTCCCGGTGGCGGAGAGGGTGCGGGTCCTCTACCTGCTGGGAGACACCCCCAACAGGGAACAGTGGAAGGCCGCACTCAGAGAACTCAGGCCCCTGAGATTCGTCAGGGAGAGCATCAGGAGCGTGAGGATACTTCTGGGCAAGCGCCGCTCCGTGGCAAAGGTGATAAAGAACATTCAGGATGGCGTGATAATCACCACCCGCCACGAGCACAACCTGCTCTTGTCCCGCTACGGCAGCGACGGGGCGCTGAAAATCGGCCAGCTGCACCACGACCACCGCTTCGAGAAAAAATATGTGCGGGGCTTTGAAAAGGGATATGAGGGCATAGACATCATGACCCTGCTCACGCCACAGCTGGTGGAAGAGGCGGAGAAGATGATGGCGGGGAAAAACCGTCACACCAGGCTGGTATATATCCCGAATTTCCTGGAGCATTATCCCCAGCACCCGGAGCTGCGGCCAAGGGAGAAGACGGTGCTGGCCGCCGGGCGGCTCACGAAGGTCAAGCGTTTCGACCTGCTGATAAAGCAGTTTGCCCGCATACATCCCCAGGCCCCGGACTGGAAGCTGAAGATACTGGGGGACGGGGAGGAGGCAGCTGCCTTGGCTCGGGAGATACATGAGCTGGGGGCGGAAGACTATATCATCCTTGCCGGGCGCAAAAACGGCCAGGAGGTGGAAGAGGAGATGTGCAGAGCCTCCGTCTTCGCCATGTCCTCCAGTTCCGAGGGCTTCCCCTTCGTGCTGCTGGAGGCCCAGAGCTGCGCTCTGCCCATCCTGGCCTACGACGTGCGGGTGGGCCCCGGCTTCATTGTCCATCAGGGAGAGGACGGCTACCTGGCGGCGGAGGGGGACGAGGCCGCCTATGAGAAGAGACTCCTTGAAATGATGGCCAAGCCTGAGCTTCTGAGAGAGATGGGCCGCCGGGCCCTGCTCCACGGGAGAGAGTTCTCCCGGGAGAAGGTGGCGGAGAAATGGTATTCGGTGATAGAGACATGAGTGAAAATTACAGAATAAATTCAATGAGGAACTATATCCAGAACCACTGGCTCATGCTTCTGATAATACTTCAGCCGGTGCTGGATATCCTGGCTTACTGGACCAAGAACCCGGAGGGCACCATGGCAGGTGTCATCAGGCTGCTGATCATGCTGCTGCTGCCACTGTACCTCCTTTTTACCCTGAAGGAGAAAAAGGGCTTTGTCCTGTCCATGGCGGCTATTGCCTTGGTCTGTCTCCTGCACATACTAAATTGCATGCGCATAGGCTATGTGAGCATGAGCTTTGACATCTCCTATGCGGCCAAGACCGCCCAGATGCCTATTCTGGCGGTGTGCTTCATACACTGTATACGCAACGAACAGACCCGGAACCAGGCTTACTGGGGGCTCTTCTTTGCCGCCGCTATTGCTGCCGCTTCCATCGGTCTGTCCTGGATCACCGGCACAGCTAATGTCACCTACGGTGCGGGACTGGGAATAAGCGGCTGGGTCATTGACGACAACCGCTGCGCCAACAGCGTGATAGTTGTCACTTTGGCGGCTTTCTCCGTCTTCTGCGCAGTGAAGTCGGAAAAGCTCTTGGTGAATATCTTGGTGCCCGCCCTGGCTCTGCTGGTGCTGCTTTCCAACGGCACCAAAGCCTGCTACTTTGCGGTCTACGTCATATTCACCGGCTTTGCCGGATTCATGATAGCGGAGAAGTTCATCAAGGGTACACAGCTCAAAAAGCCGGTGGTGATAACTCTGCTGGCACTATCGGTGTTGTCGGTACTTGTGACGCCGTATACGCCCATGTACAAGGTGCGCTTTGCACAGACCAGCTTTGCCGAATTTAACCAGAGCGAGATAGACAAGCAGCTGGAGGATATGGGCTATGACCCGGGAGGCATTACTGAAGAAGATATACTCTCCAACCCAGAAATTTACCAGGTTTATGAGGACTACTACAGGAAAATGCTCTGGAGCATCATGCCAAATATGTTTGAGCGCTTTACAATAGACGAGATAATGGCTGAGTACGGCTTTACAACCGACGCACAGACGCTCATAAACGTGAGGCAGCAAAAGAGCGCTTACGCCTCCTTGATGTGGAAAC
>DVHY01000066.1 GCA_018711755.1 Candidatus Limivicinus faecipullorum
GGCGTGTACGTCGCAGAAAACACTTCTCACGGAGCGAAGTGTCGAATTGTACGCCTCTGGCGTACAACCGAGGCATGGAGCGTAGTGCAATCCCTTTTGTCGAAGAAGGCTTGACCTTCTTCGACAAGCTGAAAGCCGCCCCGATGGGCGGCTTTTTCAGCACTGCTGCAGGCGCAGCATCTCCCGGCGGAGCCGGTCGATGATGCGTTTTTCCAGGCGGCTGATGTAGCTCTGGGATATGCCCAGCATATCTGCCACCTCCTTTTGGGTGTACTCCTTCCCGGCGGGCAGGCCGAAGCGCAGCAGTATTATCTCCCGCTCCCGCTTATCCAGGGAGTCGATGGCCTCCATGAGCATCTGCCGGTCGGCGTCGTCCTCCAGAGGGCGGTACACCTCGTCCTCCTCGGTGCCCAGGATGTCCGAGAGCAAGAGCTCGTTGCCGTCCCAGTCGGTGTTCAGGGGCTCGTCGAAGCTCACCTCCGTGCGCTGGGAGTTTATCTTCCTCAGATACATGAGTATTTCGTTTTCCACGCAGCGGGAGGCGTAGGTGGCCAGCTTTATGTTCTTGCCGGAATTGAAGGTGTTCACCGCCTTGATAAGGCCGATGGTGCCGATGGATATCAGGTCTTCGATGTTTATGCCGGTGTTCTCAAAACGCTTGGATATGTACACCACCAGGCGGAGATTGTGTTCTATCAGCAGCTGACGGGCGCTCTCATCGCCCTGCTGCAGGGCCTTTATGGCCTCCTCCTCCGCGGCTTTTTCCAGGGGCGGCGGCAGGGTGTCGCTGCCGCCTATATAAAAAACCGGCGGAGGCTCTATCCCGAGGATGTTGAAGATCTGGTCGCGGATGAAAACTATTTGGGGTCTGCAAAGCATATAAAGATTCCTCCATGGGCTTATAGATTACGGGAAAAGGGTCTAGACTATGCCGTCAAAGCCGGGGCCGGCGGCCTTGGGGGACAGGGCCACCAGCCGGTCCCGGTCCTCCCGGCCGTCTATCAGCAGTCTGTCGGGCTTAAATACCGGCAGCAGCCCCCCGCCCCCCAGAGCGGAAAAGGGGATGAGCCGCAGCCGGCCCGCAAGTTCGGGAAAAGCGGCGGCGGAGCTTATGAGCTCCACCGGGTCGCTTATATCCAGCAGGGGAGCGGCGCTGCCGAAGAGCTCCCGCACCGCCTGGGGACAGACCACCGCCACCGGGGCGCCGCTGAGGGGGTCGGTGAGACAGTTGCCGCTGTCCTCCATGGCGCAGAGACGGCAGCTGCGGCAGGACATATGTATCTCAAGGAGCTTCACGCTGCGGCCGGCGGCCCCGGGAGCGGCGGAGAATATGAGGCGCAGGGCCCCGTAGGCCAGAAGGAAGTACAGCGTCAGCAGCCGCAGGTCCAAACGTATATAGCCGAAGTTCAGCTCCAGGGCCCAGAGGGCCCCGCCCAGGGCGGCGGAGAGGGCCAGGAACACCCCGGCGCAGGCCGGAGCCCGGCGCTCCCCGGCGAAGGCTATAAGGGCCATGAGCCCGCCGAAGACCGCCTTCCACAGGGCGGCGCCCAGAAAGGCAAAGCCCGGGACAAAGACCAGCACCGAATAGGCGGCGCCCAGCAGCGCCGCCATGAAGTACCTCAAACGTCTAAGAGGCAGGGCACATATGCGGGCGGAACACAGGCACAAAAGGTAATCCGCCATCAGATTCGATAGAAAGAGGCTGTCGGCATAGATGATCTCCATGGCCCGAGTATAGCACCGGCAGGCTGCACAATTTGTCATTTGGGAATTGTCAAACAGGACGTGCTGTGGTAAAATCTATGAGAAATTTATGCATATGACGCCCGGAAGGAATGAAGGGGCGGGCCCGCCGGGCCGGAAGGGATAAGATAACATGAGCTTTGTTTATAAGCGGGTGCTGATAAAAATAAGCGGAGAGGCCCTGGCGGGAGAAAAGGGCACGGGCTTTGACTTTGACTTCGT
The DNA here is from genome assembly GCA_018711755.1 of Candidatus Limivicinus faecipullorum. Taxonomy (GTDB): domain Bacteria; phylum Bacillota; class Clostridia; order Oscillospirales; family Oscillospiraceae; genus Limivicinus; species Limivicinus faecipullorum. The sequence continues at coordinate 1,966 of DVHY01000066.1, forward strand.
CTCCCAGGTCTGCCGGACAGTGAAAAGCTGTGTGGATGAGGGCCTGGAAGCGGGCATAGTCATCGGCGGCGGCAACTTCTGGCGGGGCGTAAAGGACGGCGCTGGCAAGGTGGAGCGGGTCAGCGCAGACCGCATGGGCATGCTTGCCACCTGCATGAACTGCCTGGCCGTGGGCGATGTGTTCCGGCAGCTGGGGGCCAAGGCCCGCATCCAGACCGCCGTGGACATCCAGGGCGTGGGCGAGCGATATGACACCCTGAAAAGCATAGAGTATATGCAGCAGGGGAACATCGTCCTCTTCGGCGGCGGCAGCGGCTCCCCCTTCTTCTCCACGGACACTGCGGCGGTGCTGCGGGCGGCGGAGATACATGCCGACGCCATACTCCTGGCAAAAAACATCGACGGAGTCTACAGCGACGACCCCAGGAAAAATCCTGCGGCGGCCCGCTTTGACAGCATAGGCTACGACGAGGTCCTGGCAAGGCACCTGGCCGTTATGGACACCACCGCCACCAGCCTGGCCATGGACAACCACATCCCCGTCATAGTCTTCGCCCTGGCCCAGCCGGAGAATATCCGCCGGGTGCTCATGGGCGAGGATATCGGCACCACGGTAAAGTGAAGAAAGTTTTTGGATATACTTACAACAGGAGGAAGGA